>DASRTX010000142.1:0-16191 GCA_035655715.1 Myxococcales bacterium
CCGGATCGGTGGCCAGCCGCATCAGCAGATCGCGATCTTGCGTCCGCGCCAGCGCGCGCCGCTCTCCCAGGGTCCGGGCGCGCATCTCCCGATCGATCCACTCCTCGCGGTCGTGATCGAAGCTGCGCCGGGCATGGCCGCGGCCGAACAGCGCCTGCACCTCCAGGTCGTCCTCGGCCGCGAGGAAGAGGGCCTGCACCCGCTCCGGCGGCAGCAGGTCGCGCACCGCGAGCAGCAGGCCCTCCAGCGCGGCGGACTCGGGATCGCTGCGGCGATCGGCGCGGCGGATCAGCGCGCCGAGCAGCGACACCGCCTGCTGTGGCTCGAGCTCGGAGAGGACCGCCGCGCCCTTGCGCGCCCGCAGCTCCCCGCCCGGCAGCGAGGCGAGGGCGCGCGCCAGCGAGCCTGCATCCATCATTTGCCCTTGGTGGCCGATCGCGAGGCGGCGGCCGGGTTCCAGGCATCGATGGGCTCGACGCGCACGCGCAGCTGGCGGGTCGTCAGACCAGCTGGCGGGTCGGTGATGACCGCGAAGAAGGGAAGGCTGGCACCGGGCTGCAGCTTGCGCTCGACCCGTGCGGTGTCGAGGGCGCGGACCAGCCGGCCGGCGTCCGCCGCGTTCTGCAGCGACCACACCTCCTCGGCGGTGGGCTCGAGGCCGGCGATGGCTTCGGCCGAAACCGGCGTCGCTCCGGCCGCCACCAGCTCTGCGGTGACGCGCACCGGCCCATGCTGCCGCTGGCCGCGGTTCTCCACGCGGCCGCGCACGTAGAAGACGGGCTTGCCGGAGGCAGTCTCGTAGAGGCCGCTCACCACCCGCGTGGCCACGATGTCGCTGCCCGGTCCGAGGCCGAGCCAGCTCGCTGCCGAGTCGTCGGAGAGCGCCGAGACGATTACCACCACGATGGCGAGCGCCCCGATCAGGAGGCCGGTCAGGGCGCTGGAGATCATCGCCCTGGCGAGAGGCGGCTCGGATTCCGGAGGCCGTTCGATGCGCAGTGGGGTGGCGTGCGCGGGCGACGGCGTGGCCGCCGCTGGCGTCTGCTTTCGCGGAGCCTGCGGCGGTGTGGGATCATCGTCCGGCTCTCCGAAGCTGAGGCCGTCGAAAGGATCGGACAGCGCGCCTGCCGTACCGGCCGCTTGGGGCTCAGGAGCGGCGTCCTCCGGCGGCGGCGGTGGAGGCGGGGAAGGAGCCTCGTGCGCCGGCGGCGCCACCGGCTCGTCGCCCAGATCCAATTCGAGGTTTGCATATCCCGCCGCGGGCTTCGTCCTCGCGGGAGCCGGGGGCGGGGGCGGTGGCGGCGGCGCAGCAAGCGGCGCGTCGCCGGTCAATTCGGCCATGCCGAAGAGGTCGTCAGCGTCCAGGCGGCGCGCTGCGGCGTCGCCGTTGCGCACGGCGGCCGGACGCGGTGCGGCAGGCCGTGGAGCGTGGGATGCTGGCGCACGGGAGGCCGGCCGGGCCACGGGTGACGCAGCGAGCGTGGAGAGGTCCATGGTGACGCCCGGCGGGCCATCCACCGCCCCAGAGCCCGGCCGCCGCGCCTGGAACACGTTCTTGCACGAAGTGCAGCGGACGCGGACGCCCCTTTCCGTCACCTTTTCGTCGGCGATGCGGAACTTGGACTGGCAGGTTGGACACTGGACGACCACGCTTCCATTCTCTCGCGTACTTCGCCTTGCTGACAAGGAAATGTCCCCCAGGCGGGTGCGTCTCCTGCGCCTTGACACACACCGTCAGGTGTGGAGCAATGGCGGCGCACTGCTTCGCGTCAAAGCGCTCTTTTTCGGCCAACAAGCAAGGCTCAGCAAGAAGGGTGGAGTCCCCAGCATGAGCGAGCAGGATCAGAGCCCGGCGCCGGCGGCCCAGGACGCGCCGCAGGGCGACAAGAGAGAGCCCAAGGTCATCAAGCGGTACACCAACCGCAAGTTGTACGACACGGTCGAGAGCCGGTACGTCACGCTCGACGAGATCGCCCAGATGATCAAGGGCGGCGCCGAGGTGAAGATCGTCGACAACCGCACCAAGGAAGACCTCACCTCGGTGACGCTGGCGCAGATCATCTTCGAGGAAGAGAAGAAGCGATCGCAGATGCCGCTGGGCGTGCTGCGCGAGATCATCCGGCACGGCGGCGAGGCGGTGGCGGGCTTCTACCAGGAGAAGGCCGGTACGCTGGCCGGCAAGCTCGGCGAGCTGAAGAGCCGCACCGAGGTCATCCGCGAGGATCTCGAGCAGCGGGTCCGCGGCGTCACCGGGATGTTCCGCAAGGAAGAGGGCGGCCCGAGCCCGGTGAAGGACGTGATGGCGGCTGGCGAACGGGCAGTCGACGAGCTTCGTGGCAAGGTGGACACCGCGGTCAAGTCGGTGGTGGAGACGCTCGGTGGCCCCGCTGCCGCCGCGGAGATCGACCGGCTCCAGAAACGGGTCCAGGAACTGGAGAAGAAGATCGCCGATCTGACCAAGCAGGCATGACCCTCGCCGAGGCGCTGGAGCCGCTCTACCGCAACTACCTGCGCCGGCTCGACGAGATGGTGGCGCGCCTTCCCGAGGGAGTGGCGCTGACCGAGCAGACGACGCGTGGCGACGACGGCCGCCTTGCCCTGGGCGAGGATGGGCTGGCGCTGCGCTTCGACGTGGCGGACGCGCGCGACGGCCACACCTGGGAGGTCCACGGCGCCCATCCCGACGAGCCCCTCGCCACGCAGCTGCGCGCCGGACTCGTCGAGGTGCGTCTCGAGCCGGGGAACTGGGAGGAGCTGCCGGTGGTGTGCGCCTTCGACGGCGCGCCGCTCCCCGACGACGCGGAGGAACTGGCAGATCTGTTGAGAGGATTCGCCATCCTCTCCTGGTACGGCGGATTTGCCGGCGCACTCCCCCCGCGCGGCACGCCCGGAGCTGATCACTGGCTCGGGCGGGCGCATGGCGTGCGCGTGCAGCTGCGGGAAAACGAGCTGTGGGCCATCTACGATCTGGGCACCTGCCCGCCCGCCGCCCTCGACTCCCTTTGCACGGCCCTCTCCGGCTATTCCGACTCCCGCGTCCCCCTCGCGCACATCCGCATCGGCGGCAAACCTCTGTAGGGCTTCGATCTGAAGAGTTGTTCAGGTAATAGAGGGCGGATGCTGGAGGGGTTTCACCAGAGCGTGAGGGATTGGTTCGTCGGCAGGTACGGGACGCCGACGGAGCCGCAGGAACTGGGGGGGCCGCGGATCCTCCGGGGGGAGGACACGCTGATTGCCGCCCCCACCGGGTCGGGCAAGACGCTGGCCGCCTTCCTCGGCTGCCTGGACGCGATGATCCGCGAGGGGGCCTCGCTGCCTGACGAGACGCAGGTGCTCTACGTCTCGCCGCTCAAGGCGCTGGCCAACGACGTGCGCGTCAACCTGCTCGAGCCGCTCGCCGAGCTGCGCAAGCTGCCCGGCGTGCCCGAGATCCGCGCCGCAGTCCGCACCGGCGACACGCCCCAGCCCGAGCGCCAGGCGATGATCAGGAAGCCGCCGCACGTGCTGGTCACCACGCCGGAAAGCTTCTACCTGCTCCTCACCAGCGGCAGCGGACGCGCGATGCTGCGCACCGTCCGCACGGTGGTGGTGGACGAGATCCACGCGGTGGCGCGCGACAAGCGCGGCGCCCACCTGGCCCTTTCGCTGGAGCGGCTCGACGCGCTCTGCGGCAAGCGCTGCGTGCGCATCGGCCTGTCGGCCACCCAGCGGCCCATCGAGGAGATCGGCCGCTTCCTCACCGGCGGCGGTCCCTGCGCCATCGTGGAGAGCGGGTCGCGGCGCGCGCTGGATCTCTCGGTCGAGGTCCCCCGCGACGAGCTCAACGCCGTGGCCTCCAAGGAGCAGCGCGAGGAGACCGCCTCGCGGGTGGCCGAGCTGGTGCGCGAGCATCGCACCACGCTGGTGTTCGTCAATACGCGGCGGCAGGTGGAGCGGGTGGCGCACCAGCTCGCCAAGGAGCTGGGCGAGGACCAGGTGGTTGCGCACCACGGCAGCATGTCGAGGCTGATGCGCCTCGACGCCGAGGAGAAGCTCAAGCATGGGTCGGTTCGCTGCGCTGTGGCCACCGCCTCGCTGGAGCTGGGCATCGACGTGGGCGCGGTGGATCTGGTGATCCAGCTCGAGTCGCCGCGCAGCTTGTCGGTCACGCTGCAGCGGGTGGGGCGCGCCTCCCACCACCGCGGCGGTGTGCCCAAGGGCAGGCTCTTTCCGGCTACGCGCGATCAGCTGGTGGAGTGCGCGGCCATCGTGCGCGGCCTGCGGCGCGGGAATCTGGAGGTGACGCGCATTCCCGACTGGCCCCTGGACGTGCTCGCGCAGCAGCTGGTGGCGATGGCGGCCTGCGAGGACCTGCCCGAGGACAAGGCCTTCGATCTCGTCCGCCGCGCCTGGCCGTACCGCGACTTGCCGCGCAAGCAGTTCGACGACGTGGTGGAGATGCACGCCGAGGGCGTGGCGCGAAGGGCCGGGCGGGCGCAGGGTGCGCGGCTCCACCGCGACGGCGTCAACAAGGTGGTGAAGGCGCGGCGAGGGTCGCGCATCGCAGCCATCACCAGCGGCGGCGCCATTCCCGAGACGGCGCAATACGCGGTGATCGCCGAGCCGGAAGGCGTCACCATCGGCCAGGTCGACGAGGACTGGGCGGTGGAGAGCATGGCCGGCGACATCTTCCTGCTCGGCAACCAGAGCTGGAAGATCCGCCGGGTGGAGGCCGGCCGCGTGCGGGTGGAGAACGCGCATGGCGCACCGCCTTCGCTGCCCTTCTGGAACGGCGAGGCGCCCGGCCGCACTGCCGAGCTTTCGCAGGAGGTCTCGGCGTTGCGCGAAGAGCTGGAGCCGATGCTCGACGATGCCGACCGCGCCGCGCAGTGGCTGGTCGGCGAATGCGCCGTGCCGCGCGCCGGGGCCGACCAGATGGTCCGCTACCTGGGCGCGGCGCGCGATGCACTGGGGGCGCTGCCCACGCAGCGGACGCTGGTCGCCGAGCGCTTCTTCGACGAGGCCGGCGGCATGCAACTGGTCGTGCACGCGCCCTTCGGCGCGAAGCAGAACCGCGCCTTCGGGCTGGCCCTGCGCAAGCGCTTCTGCCGCACCTTCGACTTCGAGCTGCAGGCCGCCGCCACCGACGAGGGCATCTTGCTCTCGCTGGGGCCGCAGAACAGCTTTCCGCTGGAGAGCGTGTTCGAGTTCCTCTCCCCCAACACCATCGACGAGATGCTCACCCAGGCGGCGCTGCAGGCGCCGATGTGGGGAGTGCGCTGGCGCTGGAATGCCACCCGCTCGCTGGCCGTGCTGCGCTCGCGGGCCGGCCGCAAGATCCCCTTCAACATCCTGCGCATGCGCACCGACGATCTGCTGGCGCAGGTCTTCCCGGCCCAGGCGCAGTGCCAGGAGAACGCCGCCGGCCCCATCGAGCCGCCCGACCACCCGCTGGTGCGCGAGACGCTGCGCGACTGCCTGACCGAGGCCATGGACATCGAGGCGCTGCGCGCGCTGCTCCAGCGCATCCAGCGCGGCGAGCTGCGGCTCCTGGCCCGCGACACCCCCGAGCCTTCGCCGCTCTCGCACGAGATCCTCAACTCCGCGCCCTACGCCTACCTGGACGACGCTCCGCTGGAGGAGCGGCGCTCGCGCGCCGTGCAGATGCGGCGCTCCCTCGATCCGCGCGACGCCGCGTCGCTGGGCGCGTTGGATGCCGATGCCATCGCCGAGGTGGTGGCGCAGGCGTTCCCCGACGTGCGCTCTGGCGACGAGCTGCACGACGTCCTGCTCACGCTGGTGGTCTTGCGCGAGGTGCCGCCGCAGTGGGCGGGGTTCCTGGAGGAGCTGCGCGCCGGCGGCCGCGCCGTGCTGCGCGATGGCTTCTGGCGGGCGGCGGAGCGGCAAGGATCGGAGCTGGTGGACGCGGTCCGAGGCTGGATCGGAATCTGCGGGCCCGTCACAGCAGCAGAGCTGGCGGCGAAGCTCGGCGTGGCCAACGTGGAGGCGGAGCTGGCCGCGCTGGAGAACGACGGCGTGGTGCTGCGCGGCCGCTACCGCGCCGGCGCGCAGGAGACGGAGTGGTGCGAGCGGACGCTGCTCTCGCGCATCCATGGGCGGACGCTGGGGAGGCTACGGCGCGAGATCGAGCCCGGCACCACGCAGGACTTCCTCCGCTACCTGTTCCGCTGGCAGCACGTGCAGCCCGGCACGCAGCTCCACGGCGCGCAGGGACTGGCCGAAGTGCTGGGGCAGCTGCAGGGATTCCAGGCGGCCGCGGGCGCCTGGGAGGGCGACATCCTGCCGGCGCGGGTGGCGCGCTATGACAAGGCGCTGCTCGACCAGCTCTGCTTCTCCGGCGAGATCGCCTGGGGACGGTTGGCGTGCGCGGACGAGTCGCCGCGGCGCGCTCCGCCGGGGAGGGCCACGCCCATCGCGCTGGTCCGCCGCGAGGATCTGGAATGGCTGCTGGACGCCAGTCGCGGCGCGCCCGAGCCGCTGGGGCCGCGGGCGCAGCTGCTGCTCGCCTTGCTGGAGCAGCGCGGCGCGCTCTTCCCGCACGAGGTGCGAGCGCAGTCGGGCCTGGACCGCCGCGAGCTGCACGACGCGCTCTGGGAGCTGGTCTCGGGTGGCCGCGTGACCTGCGACGGTTTCGCGGCGCTGCGCGCGCTGCTCGATGCCAAGGCGCAGGGCGCGTCGGGTCGCTGGTCGCTGCTGCGCCCGCTGGAGGAAGCGCCGCCGCAGCCGTTCGTGGAGAAGCTGGCCCACCAGTACCTGCGCAGGTACGGCATCGTCTTCCGCGACCTGCTCGCGCGCGAGCCACGTTGCCCGCCGTGGAGGGAACTGTTGCTGGTCTACCGGCGAATGGAGGCGCGCGGAGAGCTTCGCGGCGGAAGGTTTGCGCACGCTTTCTCCGGCGAGCAGTTCGCGCTGCAGGAGGCGGTGGACGCGCTGCGCGCGGTGCGGAAGCTGAAGAAGGACGGGGAAGAGCGGGTCGCGCTCAGCGCGTGCGATCCGCTGAACTTCACCGGGCTGCTCACGCCGGGAGCGCGGGTGGCGGCGGTGCCGCAGAACCGCGTGGTGTACGTGGACGGCGTGCCGCAGGGAGAGGGCGCGCTGCAAACTGCCTGAAAGCGCGCGGGTGCGGTAACGGCTGGTGCCTCGACACCCCGCCTAATGCGTCTGCGCTTCGCCGCCCTTCTTCTGCAGCTCCGCGATCTTTGCGGACAGCCCCTCGAAGACCTTCTCCAGCTCCTCGATCTTGCCCTCCAGCTTCCTCACGTCTCCGGAGGTGGGGATGTTCATCGCGCCCAGCGCCGTGTGCGCGGCGCGCTCTGCGGTGGCCTTCGCTTCCATCGCCGCGCTCATGGTCTTCTGCAGCGCGCCCATGAAGGCTTCGTTGGAGAGCAGCTGCGAGGCGAGCTTGCTCATCCGCTCCTCGCCGGTGGCGATCATCTTCTTGAACACGGTATTGTCGCGAAGCATGGCCGACTCCCGGCGCAGTTGTTGACGCCGACTCTGTAGCGTGGCCGCGCACCCTGTCAAGCCGCGGTTGACGCCCTTTCCACCCGCAACTACAGTCCCGCGCCCAATGCCTTCCCTCCTCGATCGCCGCCTCGTCGTGGTGACTGGGAAGGGAGGCACGGGAAAGAGCACCGTCTCGGCCGCGATCGCCCTGTCGGCGGCGCGCCGGGGCAAGCGCGTGCTGGTCTGCGAGGTGGTGGCCAAGGAGCGGGTCGCCGACTTCTTTGGCCGCCCGCCCTCGGGGACGAAGATCCGGGAGCTCTTGCCCAACCTCTACAGCGTGCACGTGCGGCCCCGCGAGGCGATGCGCGAGTACGCCCTGATGATCCTCAAATACGAGACGCTCTACCGGCTGGCCTTCGAGAACGCGGCGGCCCGGTACTTCCTCGCCGCCGCGCCCTCGCTGGCGGAGATCGTCATGCTCGGCAAGGTCTGGTGGCACGCTACGCAGGAGACCGAGCGCGGCCGCCCGCGCTGGGATCTGGTGGTGCTGGATGCGCCGGCAACCGGTCACGGCCTCACCTTCCTCGCCGTCCCGGAGACCTTCCTCAAGCTGGTGGTGGAAGGGCCGCTGGCGCGCGACATGCGCTCGATGCAGGCGCTGCTCGCCGACCCGGAGCGCTGCAGCATCTGCGTGGTGACGCTGCCCGAGGAGATGCCCGCCAACGAGGCCATCGAGCTCGACCGGGCGCTGCGGCAACGGCAGTTCCCGGCCGGGCCGCTCATCCTCAACGGCGCCTTCGAGTCGCGGTTCTCCCCGGCCGAGCTTGCGGCCGTGACGCGCGGCGGGCCGCTGCTCGCCGCCGCGGGCGAGGCGGCCGACAACCACGAGTCCCGCGCCGCCCTCTCCACGCACTACGAGGCCGTCCTGCGCGACGCGGTGCCGCGCCAGCTGCTCAAAGTGCCCTTCCTCTTCGAGCGCAGCTTCGGCGCCCGGGCAGTGGAGAAGGTGGCGCATTGCCTGGAGGCCGCGCTGTGAAGGCGCTGGCCGGGCGCAGGATCGTCTGCTGCGTCGGCTCGGGCGGCGTGGGCAAGACCACCACCTCGGCGGCGCTGGCGCTGCAGGCGGCGATGGACGGGAAGCGCGCGCTGGTGCTGACCATCGATCCGGCGCGCCGGCTGGCCAACAGCCTGGGATTGCGCGAGTTGGGCAACGAGGAGACGCGCATCGCGCCCTCCCACTTCGCCGAGGCGCGGCTGGCTCCGCGGGGCGAGATGTGGGCGATGATGCTGGACCTCAAGCGCACCTGGGACGAGCTGGTGCAGCGCCAGGCGCGGTCGCCTCAGCAGGCAGAGGCCATTCTGGGCAACAAGCTCTACCAGACGCTCTCCACCGCCATGGCCGGAAGCCTGGAGTACATGGCGATGGAGAAGGTCTACGAGGTCTACACCAGCGGCCGCTTCGACCTGATCGTGCTCGACACGCCGCCCACCTCCAACGCGCTCGACTTCCTCCACGCCGCCGACCGGATCCTCGACGTCCTCGACAACAACGCCATGCGCATCGTGCTCGGCCCCATGCTCAAGGCGGGGAAGCTCGGTTTCAGACTGCTGGCGGCGCCTTCGAGCCTGGTGCTGCGCACGCTGGCGCGCTTCACCGGCAGCGATTTCCTGCGCGACCTGGCGGCCTTCATGATGGCCTTCGAAGGCATGTACGAGGGCTTCAAGGAGCGCGCCTCCAGGGTGAAGGCGCTGCTCACCTCGGAGCAGGCGGGCTTCGTGCTGGTCACCAGCCCCAACCCGCTCACCACGCAGGAGACGCTCTTCTTCCACCGCGCGCTCGAGCAGGACGGCATCCGCACCGCTGCGGTGGTGGTCAACCGCGTGCAGCGCGATCCACGGCGCCACGGCGGGCCCGACAACGTGCCGGCGCTGCGCGAGGCGCTGCAGCTGGCGCAGATCAAGGATCAGGAAGGGCTGGCCGAGCGGCTCTGCGAGACCCTCACCGAGCAGGCCGTCCTGGCCGACCAGGACCGCCGCGAGATCGAGCGGCTGCGCGAGACGCTGCGCGGGGTTCCCCTGTTCACGGTTCCCCGTCTGCGGAAGGATGTTCACGATCTGGCAGGGCTGTGGCAGATCGACGTCTGCCTGGCAGGAGGAGAGTGATGTTCCACACTGCGACCATCGAGCTGCCCACCACCAGGAAGGCGGAGATGATCGACGTCACCAAGCGGGTGCGCGCCGTCGTCGCCGCCAGCAACGTCCAGTCCGGCCTCTGCGCGATCTTCTGCGGCCACACCACCGCGGCGGTCACCATCAACGAGAACACCGACCCGGACGTCCAGACCGACATCCTCAACGCGCTGGAGCGCGCCGTCCCCCGGGGCGAGAAGTACTACAAGCACGAGGAGGGCAATGCGCACGCGCACGCCAAGGCGGCGGTGGTGGGGTTCTCCGTGACCATCCCGGTGCAGGGGGGCAAGCTCCAGCTCGGCACCTGGCAGGCGATCTACTTCTGCGAGTTCGACGGCCCGCGCAACCGCAAGCTGGCCGTCACCGTGATGGGGTGACTTCCACGATGCGCGGAAGGGTAGACTGCGCCGCCCATGTCGCTGCTGCACGCCCGCGGCCTTTCGCTCCGGTACGGTCCCAAGGTCCTGCTCGACGACGCGAGCTTCGCCTTGGGTCATCACGACCGCGCCGGGCTCATTGGTCCCAACGGCAGCGGCAAGAGCACGCTGATGAAGGTGCTCGCCGGGCGCATCGAGCCCGACGCGGGGACGGTGCAGCTGGTGCGCCGGGCGCGCGCGGGATACCTCCCTCAAGAGCTGTCGGAGCTGCCGCCCGGGTCGCTGATCGAAGGCGTGCTGGCCAGCGTGCCGGGCCGGACCTGGCTGGAGTCGCGCATCGCGGCGGCCGAGGCGGCCCTGGCGGGCGCCGCCGCCGAGGCCGAGCAGGTGGAGCTGGGGGGCGAGCTGGCCGAGTTGCACGAGGAGCTGGGCCACCACGAGGAGCTGTACGGGCGGCACCGCGCCGAGGAGATCCTCAGCGGACTTGGATTCTCCATGCAGGCCATGGAGCGGCCCGCCTCCGAGCTGTCCGGCGGCTGGAAGATGCGCGCGGCGCTGGCAGCGCTGCTGCTCCAGGATCCGGAGCTGCTGCTGCTCGACGAGCCCACCAACCACCTCGACGTGCCGACGCTGGAGTGGTTCGACGCTTTCCTGCGCCGGTCGCGCAAGGCGCTCTTGTTGGTCTCGCACGACCGGGAGTTCCTCGATCGGCAGATCGATCGCGTGCTCTCCTTCGAGCCGGAGGGCCTGCGCACCTATGCGGGCAACTACGAGAGATATCTGGTGACGCGCGCGCAGGAGGAGGACCTGCTCGAGGCGCAGGCCGAGCGCCAGCAGAAGCGCCGCGCCCAGATGCAGGCCTTCATCGACCGCTTCCGGGCCAAATCCAGCAAGGCGCGCCAGGTGCAGAGCCGCGTCAAGCTGCTGGAGAAGGAAGAGCTGGTGCAAGTGCGCGAGGAGCGGGCCACGGTGCGCTTCCGCTTCCCAGAGGCGCCCCGCAGCGGGCGCGAGGTGGCCCGCCTGGAGAACATCTCCAAGTCGTACGGCGCGCGCAGCATCTACCGCGATCTCTCCGGGCAGATCCTGCGCGGCGACCGCATCGCGGTCATCGGTCTCAACGGGGCCGGCAAGACCACGCTGCTCAAGCTGCTGGCCGGGGAGATCGCCCCCGACGCCGGCGCGGTGACGCTCGGACACAACGTCGTCCCCGGCTATTTCGCCCAGCACCACACCGAGAGGCTGGACCCCTCTCGCACCATCCTTGCGGAGGTGCATGGCCTGGTGCCCACGCAGCCGCAGAGCTGGGTGCGCGGCGTGCTGGGGTCGTTCCTCTTCTCGGGCGACGACGTGGACAAGCGCATCGCGGTGCTTTCCGGAGGAGAGCGCGCCCGGGTTGCCCTGGCGCGCCTCTTGGTCGTGCCCTCGAACTTCCTGCTCATGGACGAGCCCACCAACCACCTCGATCTCGACTCGGCGGAGGCCCTGATCGACGCCCTCACCCGCTACGAGGGCACGCTCTTGTTCGTGTCACACAACCGCAGCTTCGTGAACGGGCTCGCCACCCAGGTCTGGGAGGTGAAGGACGGGCGCATCGATGCGCAGCCCGGCGATCTGGACGACTGGTCGCGCCGCCAGGCGGAGCTTTTGCCGCCACCGTCGCTCGAGGTGCGCGGGGGGGCCGGCGGGCAGGGGGCGCAGGCCCGGCGCGAGCGTGCGCTGGAGCGCGAGCGCCGGGAGAAGGCGGTGGGTCCGCTCAAGCGCGCCATCGCCGAGTTGGAGGAGCGCATCGCCCTGCTGGAGACGGAGAAGAAAGCAGCGGAGGCGCAACTCGCCGATCCGGCGCTCTTTGCCGACCCCGCCCGCAGCACGCCGCTGGTCAACGCCTACCGGGATGCGGGCAGGAAGCTGGAAGAGCTCTACGCGCGCTGGGAGCACAAGCAGGAGGAACTGGCCGCGGCGCTGTCGCAGCTGGCATGACCTGCCGAACGTGTACGAGGTGTACACCCGGTACACATTCCCGCCGGGTCGGCTCCTCTCCCACAGCGCCGCACGCGCGGCCGGCGGAAAAGCCGCCAGACTGCTGGCGCGCTCCTATACTGTGCTGCCGATGAAGCGGACCCTTCTCTGGCTGTTCGTCCTCGCGGTGCTCGGCGCCGGCAGCTATCTGGGCTGGCGCGTGCTCGACGAGCGCCGCTTCGCCGCCGCGCCCTTCGGGGAGGGCTCGCGTTTGGTCACCATCCCCCCGCGGACGGGTCCGCACGCGCTGGCGAAGCTGCTGGCCGACGCGCACGTCGTTTCCGACGCGGATCGGTTCTACACGCATCTGCACTGGTTCCGCCGCGACGCGCACAGCCGCGCCGGCGAATACCAGTTCGACGGGCCCCTGCTTCCGGACGAGGTGCTGGGCAAGCTGACGCGCGGCGAGGTCAAGCTCTACCGCTTCACGGTGGCCGAAGGGCTGCGGGCCGACGAGATGTCGCCGCTGGTGGCGCAGACCGGGATCTGTCCGGCCCCGGACTTCCTGCGCATCGTGCGCGACCCTGCCTCGCCGGCGAAATACGGCGTGCCCGGGCCTTCGATGGAAGGGTATCTCTTCCCCGATACCTACTCGGTGCCGCGGAGCGCGGGCTGTGCGGGCATCGTTGGCGCCATGGTGGCGCGGTTCCAGAAGGCCTGGCAGCAGGCGCAGGCGCAGCGGCTGCCGTCGGTGACCTTCGACACACGGCAGGGCGTGACGCTGGCCAGCATCGTCGAGAAGGAGACAGGCCAGCCCGCGGAGCGCCCCCACGTCTCCTGCGTCTTCCACAACCGCCTGAAGAAACGCATCCCGCTGGGCACCGATCCCACGGTGATCTACGCGGTGCTGCTGGCCAACGACTTCGTCTGGGACCACAACCTGCACAAGAGCGATCTGTCGCGCGAGTCGCCTTACAACACCTACAAGGTGAAAGGCCTGCCGCCCGGACCCATCGCCAACCCCGGCGAGGCGGCGATGGTGGCGGCGCTGCATCCGCTCGAGTGCGACGACCTCTTCTTCGTCTCGCGCAACGACCACACCCACGTGTTCTGTCCGGACCTCAAGTGCCACGAGGCCAACGTGCGCAAGTACCAGATCGAGTACTTCCACAAGCAGAAGCGGAACGTGGGCGCGCAGGTCAAGAAGCGCAGCGGCGGTAGACGGAAGCGTAGGTGAAGCGCTCCGCCAGGCAGAAGGAGAGGCCGCGGAAGTCGAAGCGGTCCTTGCGGAAGTCACCCAGCTTGCCCTGGTAGATGAGCACCGCCCGGGTGGGCGTGCGCCGCAGAAGGCGCTGCTCGAAGTCCTCCACCCAGGCGGCGCGGATCCACTGCGCGTCGGGCAGTCCGGCCGCGAAGGCCAGCGGGATGTCCAGGTAGTCCCAGACGCCGTCGAGGAGGACGGTGTCCCCCGGCGTGGTGTCATGCTTCAGCCAGGCGGCTGCCTCGGCGATGCCGGGCGGCAAGGATCCGATGGGCGAGAGCGGGCGCGCCCACTCCGCCAAGGACCCCGTGCGGTTCCACGAGACTGCCGCGAGCGCCAGAGGGGTGGCGACGCCCAGCGCGAGGGCGAATGCGCGAGCAGGCCGTCGCAGGCGGGCCAGGGCGTCGGAAGCGAAGACGAGCGAGAGCGCCGAAGCCACCATGGCAAACCGGGCCATGGGCCGGAAGTCGGCCAGCACCGCGGTGCGGAAGGTGAAATAGAGGGCCGGCAGCCAGGCGATGGTCACCAGCTCCCATCCCGCCGCCCGTCGCCACAGGCAGCGCGCCGAACCCCACAGCGAGGCGAGCCCCAGCGCCGGCGTCGCCACAAGGCAGACAGCGAGGGGCCAGTAGACCAGCCCGTAGAGGCGATAACGCGCTTGGCCGAACCAGGACAGGGCCATGCGCGCCAGCGCCAGGTGATCGCGGTCGATGTGGCGGATGGGCAGAAGCGCATCGCCGGCGTACCGCGCGTTCACCCACATCCAGAAGAAGGCGGGAGCCAGCGCGATGGCGGCGAAACCGGCCGCGCGGAAGCCGTCGCGTGTGCGCAGCGCCAAAAGGCCCGCGAAGAGCGGCACGTACATCCAGCCGTCGTAGCGGACCAGTCCGGCCGCCCCCAGGACCAGCGCGGCGGCGAAGGCCCGCTCCTCCAGCGTGAGCCAGAGCGCTGCCAGGAAGAGCGCCAGGAACACCGCCTCGCTGGCGCCCGTCGCGCTCGCCTGGATGTGTAGGGGTGACAGGGCGAGCGCCAGCGCCGCCCAGAAGGCGGCCTCCTCTCCGCGCTCGCGCCGGGCGATGGCGCCGAGTAGCCAGACCCCGGCCAGTCCGCAGCCGAGCGAGAGGGCGCGCGCCGCAACTACGCGGTCGCCCAGCAGCCGGACGAGGGCGCCGATCAGCGTGAGATGGAGCGGTCCGTATTGGTACGTTTCGAGAAAACCGTGCCAGAGATGTGGGTGGGCCGCCCATCGCTCCGCGATCTCGATGCGGACCGGGGCATCGCCGTAGTGCTCGTAGCCTGCGATCGCGGGCACGATGCGGGCGGCGAGCGCCACGGCAAGGGGAACCAGCGGCGAGCGGCTCAACGGAGTGGGTGAATGGAGTTGTGCACCGCGCCGTCTCCTTTTATGCACTCTACCGTGGGCTCGCCCCCGCGCGCTGTGTCAGGGGTCGAGCGTGGTTCCGGTCGTTTCGTTGCAGCCACCTTTCCGCGGCGCTACGTTCGAGGTTCCGCGGGCGCCGCAGCCAGCGCCAGAGGGGAATAGCCGACATGCAGACCTTCCGTGAGTCCGGCGATCTCAGCCTCGTTTCCCGAATCGCCGCCCTGCAGGACAAGTCCAGCTTCAAGGAGCTGCACTGGGAGGGCAGCTTCGAGGACTACCTCCGGATCATCCGCGAGAACCCCCGGGTGACGCGCACCGCGTTCCAGCGCATCTACGACATGATCCTGAGCCACGGCAAGACGGAGTACATCGACAACAAGAAACGGCTCATCCGCTACCACTTCTTCCACGACGAGCCCAACGGCGGCCGCGACGCGGTCTACGGCCTGGACGTCCCGCTGATGAAGCTGGTCAACGTCTTCAAGAGCGCCGCCCAGGGCTACGGCACCGAGAAGCGCGTCATCCTGCTCCACGGGCCGGTGGGGTCGTCGAAGAGCACCATCGTGCGCCTGCTGAAGAAGGGCACCGAGGAGTACTCGCGCACGCCGGAAGGCGCGCTGTATACGTTCTCCTGGGTGCTCGACAAGAAGGGCCCTGACGGCGCCACGCACAGCGAGAAGTTCCCCACGCCGATGAACGAGGACCCGCTGCTGCTCATCCCCGAGGAATGGCGCGAGAAGGTGTTCGCCGATCTCTGCCCCCCGGACAGCGGCTACAAGATCCCGGTGGCCGGCGATCTCTGCCCGGCCTCGCGGCTGATCTTCAAGGAGTTCATGGCCGAGTACAAGGGCGACTTCGCCAA
This sequence comes from Myxococcales bacterium, assembly GCA_035655715.1. GTDB lineage: Bacteria > Myxococcota > Myxococcia > Myxococcales > 40CM-4-68-19 > 40CM-4-68-19. Next base: position 15,474 of record DASRTX010000142.1, read on the forward strand.
GGTGATGTCTCACGTGCGGGTCAAGCGGCTGCTGCTGTCGGAGAAGGACCGCATCGGCATCGGCACCTTCCAGCCCAAGGACGAGAAGAACCAGGACTCCACCGAGCTGACCGGCGACGTGAACTACCGCAAGATCGCAGAGTACGGTTCGGACTCCGATCCGCGCGCCTTCAACTTCGACGGCGAGTTCAACATCGCCAACCGCGGCATCATCGAGTTCGTCGAGGTGCTCAAGCTCGACGTCGCCTTCCTCTACGACCTGCTCGGCGCCTCGCAGGAGCACCGGATCAAGCCGAAGAAGTTCCCCCAGACCGACATCGACGAGGTGATCATCGGGCACACCAACGAGCCCGAGTACAAGAAGCTGCAGAACAACGAGTTCATGGAGGCGCTGCGGGACCGCACCGTGAAGATCGACATCCCCTACATCACCAAGCTGGGCGAGGAAGTGAAGATCTACGAGAAGGACTACAACTCGCACAAGATCCGCGGCAAGCACATCGCGCCGCACACGCTGGAGATGGCGGCGATGTGGGCGGTGCTCACCCGGCTGGAGGAGCCGAAGAAGCACAACCTGACGCTGCTCCAGAAGCTCAAGCTCTACAACGGCAAGACGCTTCCCGGCTTCACCGAGGACAACATCAAGGAGCTGCGCAAGGAGGCGGCGCGCGAGGGCATGGAAGGGATCTCGCCCCGCTACGTGCAGGACAAGATCTCC
>DASRTX010000143.1:0-4896 GCA_035655715.1 Myxococcales bacterium
GCGCGCCGCCCGGCGTGTACTTGACCATGTAGGGCGTTTCCAGCTCCAGAAAGCCCAGTTTATTCAAGGTCGTACGCGTGACCAGGTTCATCTTGCTGCGCTTCATCAAGGTCTGCTGCAACGGCGCGCGGCGCAGGTCGAGGTAGCGATAGTGGAGCCGCTTTTCCTCGGCGGTGTCGATCTTGTCCTCGATCAGGAACGGCGGCGTCTCGCTGCGGTTGAAGATCGAGGCTTGCACGCCGTGGACTTCGATCTCGCCGGTGACGAGGCGGGGGTTGACGTTCGAGCCCCTCGACACCACCTTCCCACGCACGCCGATGCAGTACTCGTAGCGCAGCTCCTGGGACAGATCGTGGAGCTCTTGCCCGGCGTCGGCTTCGAACACCACCTGGGTGAGGCCGGCCCGGTCGCGCAGATCGATGAAGACCGCGCCGCCGTGATCGCGCCGGCTGTGCACCCAACCGAAGAGGACCACTTCCTTGCCCACGTCCTTCGCGGTGAGCTGGCCGCACGAGTGCGTGCGCTTCAGCTCGCGGATGAATTCGGCCACGTGCAGGCTCCTCCCGGGGCGCTCCGGTTAGCACGAAAGACCGCCGATGTCCTGCTCTGGTGGCGGGCGAGCGAGCGGTCCTCTGCTGCGCTTTGGCCGTGGCGTTGCAGATTGTGGCTGCGCATGGGACGGTTCTTCCTCTCCGGCCAGACCACCTGCGCGCTGCTGCTCAGCGCCGGACTTCTCCTGCGCGCGCAAGCCGCGCTGCGGCCCTCAGAGCCGGCTGTGGCGGGCGCGCCACAACCCCGGCCTTCCGAGATGCTGGCTGAGCGCGCTCCGCGGCCGCTGCGCGCTGCGGCGCCCGCGCCCGCGGTGAAGTCCGCGGGGCCCCGGACTGTGCATCGGAATTCCCACACGAGGAAGGGTTTCACGCACCGTGATCGGCGTCACGGGCTGCGCAACTGCGGCGTCGCGCTTGCAGAGCGCTCGGTGCGGTGCGGGTAGGCGGCGGGGGGGCGGCAAGTGAACTCGGGCGACAGCAGGACCAAGGGACGGTCGTACGACCCCATCTGCGGCGTGGCCGTGGAGGGTGTCGAGAGTACGCCCAGCAGCGAATACAAGAAGCGGCGGTACTTCTTCTGCTCGAACAAGTGCAAGCACGAGTTCGAGCGGGCCGCGGAACGGATCCGGATGCAGGAGGCGGCGCGCGCGGGCGCGCTGTTCACGCACGGAAAGGTGAAGTGGGGTCTGGCATAGGGCAGGCGGGTGGCGGGACTCCGCCGGCGGGCCAGCGCCGGCGGCCTCTTAGGGGACACCATCGGAACCGGAGGTAGATGGTGTCCCCAGATGATTGCAGACACCATCGGAACCGTAAGTAGATGGTGTCCTTCAGATGATTGGGCGACAGATGACGCGGTCCGCCCGGTTGCGGCCCGCGTCGTCGTCTTTCAACACCCGCACGCTCAGATCTGCCGCACATCCTTCAGCTTGAGCTGCAGGCGCTCCGCGCCGTTCCAGGAATCGACCGTGAGCTGAAAGGCGGCGTCGAGCCGCGCGCCCACCGGCAACGCAGCTCCGCCCATGCCGAAGCCGATGGCCTCCAACTCGACGGCGGCGTCCAGCTCCGACACGCGTGTACCTGCCTCGCCGAGCCGCAGCTTGAGGTGGCCCGGTCCGACGCCCTTCTTGTCGGGCAGCAGGCGCACCTCGTGTGCCGCCAGCTCGCGGCAGAAGAAGACCGGCTCCGGGTTTCCGGCCCCGAACGGCGCCAGGCGCCGGAGCTGGGCCGCGAGATCCATCCGCGCCTCTATAGGATGCAGCTCTGCGTCGATGCGCAGGCGCGGCGAGAGCTGAGCGGGATCGAGCGCCTCCCTTCCCTGCGCCTCCAGCGCCTCCGCGAACGGCCCGATGCGCGCGGTGTCCAGGGTCACCCCTGCCGCGTGCTTGTGCCCGCCGAAGCGGGTGAGGTGATGCGCGCAGCGGGCGAGCGCATCGTACAGGTGAAAGCCTTCCACGCTGCGCCCCGAGCCCTTGGCCACGCCACCCTCCTCGGCCAGGACCAACGCCGGCCGATGGAACCGCTCCACCAGGCGCGAGGCGACGATGCCCACCACGCCGGCGTGCCAGCCTCCCGACGAGACCACCAGCGTGCGCCGCTCTTCGGGCGACCCCAGCTTCTCGGCCTGCGCCACCGCCTCGTCGGCGATGCGGGCCTGCAGCTCCTGCCGTTCTGCATTGGCGCGATCGAGCTGCTCGGCCAGCTGCCGCGCCTCGCGCAGGTCCTCGCTGAGCAGCAGGCGGACGCCCACGGAGGCGTCGTCCAGCCGGCCCGCGGCGTTGATGCGCGGCCCCAGCTTGAACCCGACGTCTCCGGCGCTCACCTCGCCGGCGAGCTGGCACACGGACTTGAGGGCCAGCACGCCGATGCGGGCGCCGCGCGCCAACTCGCGCAGGCCGAAGTGTACCAGCACGCGGTTGGGCCCGGTGAGCGGCACCACGTCGGCGATGGTGCCCAGCGCCACCAGGTCCAGCATCTCGCGCAGGTTGGGCTCGGGGCGCGCGGCGAACCAGCCGGCCTCGCGCAGCCGCTTGCGGAGCGCGAGCAGCAAGTGGAAGGCCACCCCCACGGCGGCGAGCTCGCGGCCGGGAAAGGTGCAGCCGGGCTGGTGCGGGTTGAGGATGGCCACCGCGCGCGGCAGGTCCTGCGAGGCGGTGTGGTGATCGATGACCACCACGTCCATGCCCAGGCGCGCGGCGGCGTCGATCTCCGCGACCGCGGTCACCCCGCAGTCGGCGCTGACCACCAGCCGGGTGCCGCCCGCCGCCAGCTTCTCCAGCGCGCGCACGTTGAGGCCATAGCCTTCGATCAGGCGCTGCGGCACGTAGAAGTCGACGCGCCCGCCCAGCTTGCGCAGCACCGAGACCAGCAGCGCGGTGCTGGTGACGCCGTCCACGTCGTAGTCGCCGTAGACGCAGATGGCCTCCTGCGTGGAAAGGGCGCGCTGCAGCCGGGCCACGGCGGCCTCGATGCCCTTGAGCTCGAAGGGATTGGGCAGGTGCTCGAAGCGCGGCTCGAGAAACCGCTCGGCCTGCGCGGGCTCGCGGTAGCCGCGCGCCCAGAGCACGCGTCCCACGGCGGCCGGAACTCCGAGCAACGACGCGAGCCGTGCGCCTTCCGCCGCCGCCTGCCGCCCCGTGCCCTCGCCGAACTGCCAGCGCATGCCCGCGTGGTACCACGCGGGTCTGACACGGCGGCGCGCGAACTCCCAAGCGCCTGGAATTCCTAGCGCGCTGCCGCGGCCGGCCGGGGCGTGTCGGTCTTCTTGGGCTTCGACCTGGCCGCCTCGATGTCCTTGCGCTGGTCGCTGTACTCCGCGAGCCAGATGGTCATCGGGCTGGCGATGTACCAGGTCGAGTAGGTGCCCGAGACGATGCCCACCAGCATGGCCAGGGCGAAGTCCTGGATGGTGCCGACGCCGTAGACGATGAGGCCGACCAGCGAGAGCGCGGTGGCCCCCGAGGTGAGGATGGTGCGCCCCAGCATCTCGTTGATGGAGAGGTTGATCAGGTCGCGCAGCGGCTTGCCCTTGTGGCGCTTGGCGTTCTCGCGGATGCGGTCGTAGATGACGATGGTGTCGTTCACCGAGTAGCCGACCACGGTGAGGATGACGGTGATCGACGTCAGGTTGAACTCGTGGCGGCTCACCACGAAGAAGCCCAGGGTGACGATGGCGTCGTGGATCAGGGCGATGACCACGCCGGGCGAGAAGCGGAACTCGAACCGGAACCCGACGTAGACGAGGATCATGCCCATCGCGTAGAGCACCGCCAGCACGCCGTCCACGCGCAGCTGCTTGCCGACCTGGGGGCCCACGTAGTCGGTGCGGACCACGTCCGCTTTGTCCTGCCCGTACTTCTCGCGCAGCGCCTGGCCGATGCGGTCGGCGGTGCCCTGCGTGATCACGGTGTACTCGCTGTCCTGCCCCTCGCGCGAGAGCAGCTTCCGGATCTCCTTGACCGCGGTGCCCTCCTTCTCCGCAGCTGCCTTGAGCGCGTTCTCGTCGACCGGCTGTTTGAAGGTGAAGTCGAGCTTGTCGCCCACCTCGGGATCGAAGCGGAAGCTCTGCATCCCCGGCAGGGCGTTGGCCACGTCGGTGCGGATCTGGTCGGCCTTCTCGCGGGTGAGCAGCGCGATGCGCTCCACCCGGATGAGGAACTGGTTGTCGTTCTTGTTGCCGTACTCCTGCACGGTGGGCTCGCCGAAGCCCTGCTTGGACACCAGATCGCGGATGTCCCCGGCCTCCACCGGCTGCTTGAAGTGGACCTGGAGTTCGGTGCCGCCGGCGAAGTCGACGCCGTAGTTGAGCCCCGGCCAGACGAACACGCCCAGGAGCACCAGCGCATTGACGATCAGCGAGGCGATCACCGCGACCCGCCGGTACTTGACGAAGTCGTGGGTCGTGCCCGGCTTGACCAGATCGAAGTATTTCATCTGCATGACGCGATCCCCTTAGAAGCTCACGGCCTTGTGGAGCCGGCCGTGGCCCACGAACCATTCGACGATGGCGCGCGTGACGACGATCGAGGTGAACATCGAGGCGAGCAGACCGATGATCAGCGTGGTGGCGAATCCGCGCACCGGGCCGGAACCGTAGGCGCGGATGACGAAGCCCGCCACCAGCGCGGTGACGTGCCCGTCGAAGATGGTCCAGAAGACCTTGTCGTAGCCCTGCTGCACCGCAACGGCGATCGACTTGCCCCCTTTCATCTCCTCGCGGATGCGCTCGTTGATGAGGACGTTGGCGTCGACCGCCATGCCGAGCGTGAGGACGAAGCCGGCGATGCCGGGGAGGGTCAAGGTCGAGTCCATCAGCGCCATCACCGCGAGGACGACGACGCCGTTCAGG
>DASRTX010000144.1:0-5579 GCA_035655715.1 Myxococcales bacterium
CCAGCGGCACGCCGGTGAAGTCCTGGAGCAGCACCCGCGAGACCACGAACGGGATCTCCTCGGTGCGCTCGGCCTTTGCCTGCCAGGAGGCCAGCGCCTTCACGTCCTGTTCGCGCACCCGTTTTCCGTCCAGGTTGCGCAGGAGCGACTCGAGCACGACGCGCAGCGAGACGGGGAGCCGCGAGACCCTTCCCAGGCCCTGCTTCTCCACCGCCGGCAGCGAGTAGAACGACCCGTGGCTGAAGCTTTGTCGGAAGTCCATGGCGGCGGTTCTATAGGCGAATTTGACGCACTCCGCCACTCCATGTGGCCGCCTGGGTCCCGGCGGACCGTCCACATCCGCAACTTTTTCATTACAGTGATTGAGCCAACCCGGACCTGTCGGTTAGCTTTCCGCGGTGCGTTGCCTGGTCGTTCTGCTCGCCGTGGGCTGCGGCGAAGTACATTTCGTTGACCCCAATCCGCCCGAGCTCTTTCGAACCACCGCGCATATCCAGGCGGGGCTGGTCGACGAGCCGGTGGTGTGGATGACCATTCTCGATCTCTTCGTCGAGGATGCGGGGGGGTGCGCGGCCGCCAAGCAGGCCACGCTGGACGCGGTGCGCGCCGCCTTCGCCACGGCGGGCGGGGCGCAAATGGAGCTCCCCTTCCAGGATCTGTCGCCGGATTGCCAGAAGCGGGCGGAGGTCCCGCTCGACGTCGCCGCCGTCAAAGCGGCCTTCGCCAAGGCGGACGCGAACTTCCCGCAGGCGCACGTGCGGCCGGTGCTCGTCTATCTGGACGACATCGACCTGCCGCTGCCGGCACAGGTCTCCTCCGCGCTGCAGTCGCTGCACGCAACCTCGGTGGCCGGCGGGGCAACTCGTCCAATCCTCTGGACGGTGACGTTTCCATCGGCCTCCAACAAGCTGGGATCGGACAGCGTCTTCGCCTGGACGTTCACCGGAGACCCCGCGCTGCAGCAGAATCTCGCCGCGATGGTGGAAAGCAATCTGCCGTTGCGCAGCACCACCCAGCCCGGTCCGATCCCGCTGCTCGGCCCCGCCGACATGGAGACCACGGTGGAGCTGAAGCTGTGCGACCCGCCGGATGGCTTCAAGCTCGTCGACAACATTCCGGTGGGGCAGGCCGTCCAGCTCGACCGCGCAAACCCGCCGCGCGTGCTGCTCAATCTTCCGCCCATCTTCTTCGACCAGATGCGCGCCTCGCAGCTGATCCCCGCCGTGGACATCACCGTGGAACGCTGCACCGGCAACTGCCACCGCTTCTACATCGGCCAGCCCGGCGACGCGCCGCGCCGCTGGGACGAGATCGACGGCTGCGTCCTGGGGGACCCCCAATGAGGCGCGCCCTCGTGCTCGCGGCGCTGCTCTCGCCGGCGGCGTTTGCCCAGGTGCGCGTCGAGCCGCGGCTCCTGGTCAAGGACCACCGCTGGTTCGTCTCGGGGGGCCTCACCTGGCTGGAGCGCGGCGACTACTACAACAGCCCGGGTTTTTTGGCCCAGGCCTCGTACTACCTGCGCGAAAACGACGCCGTCGAGGTGCGCGCCATCGTCTTCGCCTCTTGGCTCGGGTCGTCGGCGGACGAGGTGTTCCAGAACACCGGCCTGGTTCCCGATGCGCAGAAGCCGGTCTCGCTGCTGGCGGCCGGCTGGCGGCACTCGCTCGCCTATGGAAAGGTCACCACGGGTTCCTCGGTGCTGCACTTCGATCTGCAGGGAGGCGCGGACCTGGGGCTGCTCATCACCGACCGGGCCGCGAACCCCGCCTTGCTGGGCTTCTTCGGGGTGGCCGCGCGGCTGGGCAACCACCTCTACGGCCAGTTCGACCTGGCGTTGATGGGCTCGATCGAAAGCCGGAGTACCACGGTCTTCACGATGGGCTTCTTGCCCGTGCTCACGCTGGGGGCGGCGCTGTGATCGCCCTCTTGCTGCTGCTCGCGCCCTTCGCCGACGCCTTCTGGGCGCGGGATCTCGGCGCGCTCCAGCGGCACCTCGCCGAGAACCGCTCGGGCGAGCAGCGCGCCCTCTTCGAAGACATGCTGAAGCTCTCGACCTGCGAGCCGCTGGAGAAGCTGGACCAGCCCGATCCGCTGCGCTCGCTGGTGCGGGTGGAAGAGGCGCGCCGGGGAACGCCGAAGACCCTCTGGGACGACCTCTTGCGGGACGGCTTCTTCCGCCGGGCGGTGTGGAACCCCGACAGCGACAAGGCGCTGCGATGGCCCGACGAGGAGGAGCGGTGGCCCGCCGAGGTGCTGCTGGTCGACGGCCTGAAGTCGAGCTGCGCCAAGGCGAGCAAGGGCAAAGGCCCGCTGGCCCTGCTCACGCCGGAACTGCTCAAGCAGCTGCCGCCGGAGCCGGCGGCGCGCGTCGCCTACGAGCGCGCCGTGCTGCTCTGGCGCAAGGGCTCGACCGAGGGCGCCGCGACCTTGGACCCGGCGCTGCTCGATCCGACGCTGCGAAGGTCAGCGCGGTTCCTGCGCCTGGAGGCAAAGCTCGATCCGCCCGAGGGCTGGGTGGCACTGGCCGCCGAGTGGCCGGAGCTCGCCATCCGTACACGCGCGGCGGCGGAGCTTCTGCGAGAACGGCGCTTCGAAGAGGTGGTGCGCATCTCCGAGGTCGAGGAAACGCCCAAGGACGCGCCGCAGTTGGAGATGGTGCGCTCGCTCCTGTGGTCGCGGGCGCTGGCAATGCAGGCGCTGGGCCGCGACGCCGAGATGCTCGAGGTCCTGGCTCGGGCGGAGACGCTGCCGGGGAGCGCGCAGGGCCGCGCGGCGATGCGCGCGCTGGCCATGTCCACGCTGGCGCGGCACCCTTTCGACGCCCAGGCGCTGGAGCGGTTCTCCGGCATCGCCGGGCTGGACGCGGCGATGGCCGAGCTTTCCCATCGCGCGCTGGCGGCGGGGAACCTGCCCGCGGCGCGCGAGGCCGCGCAGAGGCTGCAGCAGATCCGCGAGCCGCGCTGGCGCGCCGAAGGCCTGGCGCTGGCGGGAGAGATCGCCTGGGTCTCCGGAGAGCCGCAGGCGGCGAAGGCCGCGCTGGCCCAGCTCTTCTCGCCAGGCTGGAGGCGGGCGGAGACCGAGCCGCGCGATCGCGCCGCCCTGGGGCTCGCCCACGCCATGGCGCTCTCGGTGGCAGGAGGCGGCGCCGACCGGGCGGAGTTGGAGGTGCAGCTCGCCTGGCTGCGCGACCGGCTCTCCGCGCGCGACGCCGCGCAGGTTGAAGTGATGCTGGCCTCGCTGCGCGACGCGCCCGAGAAGGGCGAGCAGCCCATCGCGCTGGGGCAGGTAGAGGTGGTCCGCCCGCCCGAGCCGCCTCCCGCGCCGGCGCTGGCGCTGGATCTTCCCGAGCCGCGCTCGCTGCTCGCCATTCCCGCGCCGGACGGCTCGCTGCGCGACTGGTTCGACGATTCCCGAGGTACACCATGATCTTATTGGCCGCCATGCTCCTCCTCGCGCAGGCCGCGGCGCCGACGCCCGAGCCGCAGGGGGAGTTGCCCGCCGGCGCTTCCATCTACACGCGCAAGAAGCCCGGCACGCACCTCAAGACTGTCGAGGGCCACCTGGTCACGCCCGGGCGCGACGTCAGCGCCGACGACGTGGTGGACGAGATGGTGGACGAGTTCGCCGCCGACGTGGCGCGGCTGGGGGCCGCGCGGGTGAGTCCGATCCTCATCCAGCGCGTGCGCGTTTCCGAGAACATGAATCCCGAGTACGGGCAGGTCCTCGAGGCGCGGTTGGCAGCTGCGGTCTTCCGCGCCGCCAACGTGGCCCTGGTGCGCTGCGTGGAGTGCGGCGCCACCCGCAGCCGCGTCGAGGGCGCGGAATGGGTGGTGAGCCGCGGCGTCACCACCCGCGAGCAGGCCCGCGAGGTCGCGCGCAAGTACGGCGCCCGCAGCTTCCTCGACATCTCGCTCTCGCTGCGCGAATACCCCGCCTCCCTCGCCATGGACGTGGAGATGGTGCGGACCGACGACTCGTCGATCGCCTTCGCCGAGGCGTACCGCATGGACGCCGATCAGGGCATGCTCTACCGCGGCGCCGACCGCGCGCAGACGCGGGAGGATCGGCTCAAGGAGCTGGAGGACAAGCTCGAGGAGCGCCCCCGCTATACGGCCGCGGTGGAGTTCGGAACCATGATGGTGCCCTCCGATCCCGCGGGCTCGCTGTGGGGAGCGGTGGCCCGCTACCGGCTCACCGAGAAATTCGGCTGGGACAGGCAGTACGAGGCCGGATTGACGCTGGGCGGGTACCTCAACGACACCCTCATCGGTGGCATGGTCGCGGCCATGTTCCAGGTGCGCATCGGGGACGGCAACATCTGGAGCTCGCAGGTGTGGCTGGGCGCGGACGCCGGCGGGTTCCTCACCGGCAACGCCGGCAACACCGCCATCTTCGGGCCGACGCTGCGCTGGCAGATCGGCACACGCATCGGGCTGCACGCGGCGATCCGCTACATGCCGTCGTTCAGCCTGAAGGGAAAGACCGACGAGTTCGGGGGCGTGACGCCCGAGCTGGGAGTGGGGTTCACATGGAACTGAGAGCGACGCCGGCGCTGCTGCTGCTCGCCGCCTGCGCCACGGCGCAGCCCAAACGCCTGGTGATCCCGGAGGACATGCGCCGTCCCCTGGCCACCGGGCCGTCGGTGGCGGACTTCAACCGGAACCAGACGCCGGTCAGGCCGGGCACGACGCCCGGCAAGGTCACCAATCCGTACGCAGATCCCTACTCGTTTGCCACCGACGACATGAGCAAGCCGAAGGACGCGCGCCCGGCATCCACACCGGGAGCTCCCACGGCAAAGCCGGGTGCCGCCGCGCCCCAGGCCGTGCCGGCCGCGGCGCAGGCGCCCGTCTCCTCCGCGCCGCCGCGCCTGCTCTCTCCCACGCCGCCGACCGCCGACTCACACCGCTACACGCTGCGGTTGGTGGAGCACGGGCGCGTCTGGGAGGTGGAGCTGCCGGAGACCACCGCCGGCTACGAAGTGCGCATTCCCATGGGCACGGGCATCGAAACCCCCACCGCCGCCGATCAGGAGCTGCTGGGCAAGACGCCCCCCGAGGGGCGCTCCAAGAGCTACCTGAGCACCCTGGCGAAGATCGGCGAGATGTACGGCGCGCACCGCTACGAGCTGGCGCTGATCGAGGCGGTGGATCTGGAGCAGCAGTACCCGAACGATGCGCGGCTCCTGGCCATGAAGGGGTCGCTCTTCCAGAGGCTCGGAAAGACGAGGCAGGCGCGCGAAGCCTGGAAGAAGGCGCTGGAGATCGATCCGGCGGATGTCACCGTTGCAGAGGCGCTGCGGGCGCTCAAGGAGGAGTGATGCACGTCGTCGCGGGAATGATGGGTTTCGCGGCGGTGCTCGCCGCCACAGTGCTGCTGGAGCAGAGGGAGGTGGCCTTCTCCGGCCTCTTCTACCGCCCGGCGCTGCTGCTCTTGATCGCGGGACCGCTCTGCATCTCGCTGGTCGCGCACAAGTTCGAGGAGCTGGGCCAGTGCGTGCGGACGGTATGGCGCGCCATGCGCTTCTCGGCCACGCGCTCGCGCGCGGTGCTGCACGAGGAGCTGTCCCGCTTTGCCTC
>DASRTX010000145.1:0-8596 GCA_035655715.1 Myxococcales bacterium
CGAGCCCTGCCAGAGGTCAGACCAATCGTCGGCTGTTGGAGCTTGTCCCGGGACAAGTTCGCTTCTCGACTCACCACGCCCCCGCAAGGCCATCCGCGCCTGCTCTCCTTCCCACGTCCGCCCCCATCGCTCCGTGGTATCTGTGGATCGCACATCGAGCTCCGGGCCTCGCGGACGGAGACGGAGAGCCGGAATGGACGAGACCAGGAGTGCCAGGTTCCGCCGCCAACAAAAAGAACTGCTCTTCCCCAACGTGGGCACCTACTACCAGGAGCCGCTCGTCCTGGAGTCGGCCAAAGGGATGTTCATCAAGGACGTGGAGGGGCGCGAATACCTCGACTTCTTCGGCGGCATCCTTACGGTCAGCGTCGGCCACTGCCATCCTCGGGTCACCGAGGCCGCGGTGACCCAGCAGCGCAAGCTGGTGCACGTCTCCACCCTCTACCCCACCGTTCCGCAGCTGGAACTGGCCGAAAAACTGGTGCAGCTCAAGCCGATGAAGGAGCCCGCCAAGGTCTTCTTCACCAACTCCGGCACCGAGGCCAACGAGACCGCCGTCACCCTGGCCAAGGAGGCCACCGGCCGGCAGGAGCTGGTGGTGCTGCGGCACAACTACGCGGGCCGCGGCACGCTGGCGCTCTCGATGATGGGCAACCAGCACTACCGCCCCCGCAACCAGAGCGAAGTGTCGGGCATCCGCTTCGCCCACGCGCCCTACTGCTATCGCTGCGACTTCGGTCTCAAGTACCCCGACTGCGGCGTCGCCTGCGCCAAGGATCTGAAATCGCTGATCGAAACCACCACCGACGGCGAGATCGCCGCCTTCATGGCCGAACCCATCCTCGGCGTGGGCGGCTTCATTACCCCGCCCAAGGAATACTTCGAGATCGCGGTGCCCATCGCCCGCGAGCACGGCGGCCTCTTCATCGCCGATGAGGTGCAGACCGCCTGGGGCCGTACCGGCGGCAAGTGGTGGGGCGTGCAGCAGTTCGGCGTGGAGCCTGACATCCTCACCAGCGCCAAGGGCATGGCCAACGGGCAGCCCATCGGCCTGACCATGGCCAGGTCGCAGGTCGCCGACAAGGGAAACTTCGCCAACATCTCCACCTTCGGCGCCAGCCCCATCAGCATGGCGGCGGCCAGCGCCACCCTGGCCGTCATCGAGGAGGAGAAGCTCCTCTTCAACACCCAGATGATGGGCCAGGCGCTGCGCGAGGGGCTCACCCGCCTCCAAGAGCGTTTCCAGGGCATCGGCGACGTGCGCGGCATGGGCCTCATGCAGGCCATCGAGCTGGTCAAGGATCGCGGCACCAAGGAGCCGGATCCGCAGGGCACCTCGCGGCTGATGGAAGCCACCAAAAAGCGCGGCCTGTTGGTCGGCAAGGGCGGCCTCTACGGCAACGCCCTGCGCATCGCGCCGCCCATGGTGGTGAACAAGACGCAGATCGACGACGCGCTCCGGCTGCTGGGCGAGGCGCTCGCGGAGGCGCTGCAGCGATGAAGCAGTGGCTGGCCTTGTTGCTCGTGCTCGCCGCGTGCAAGAAGGAGACGCGGCCCCCCTCGCTGGACGAGGCCATCTCGGTAGAGCAGCCCGGCGGCGCAAGCTCCCAGCTCTTCACCCAGGGCACCGAGATCCCCACCAGCGCCACCGAGAGCTTCACCACAGCCCGGGACGAGGAGAGCCGCCTCTACGTGCACGTGCTGCGCGGCGCTGGCCGCACCGCCGCGGCGCTGCGCAACGACGGCTGGTGGGAGATCGGCGGGGTGACTCCTGCCAAGGCGGGCGAGGCCCGGGTGATGGTCACCTTCGAGGTGGACGGCCAGGGGCAGCTCGGCCTCACCGCCCGCGAGGAGGACCGGAGGTTGTCGGTGAAGAAGGTGGAGAAGGTGCCAGACAAGGTGGCCGCCGCGCCGCTGACCGAGCCCGACGACGACGAAGACCTCGAAGACGATTCGCCGGAGTAAGGATGCCCAACCTGATCGCGCTCGCCATCCCGTTCTTCTTCGCGCTGATGGGCGTGGAGATGTGGCTGGCGCGGCGGCGAGGCTTGAAGCTCTACCGGCTCGCCGACGCAGTCGCTGACCTGTCGTGTGGGATGACGCAGCAAATCCTCCTGGTCTTCCAGGTGGCGGCGCTCACCGCCGGCTACGTCTGGCTCTACCAGCACCGCCTCTTCACCTTCCGCGAAGGCTCGCCCTGGCCCTGGATCATCGCCTTCTTCGCGGTGGACTTCGTCTACTACTGGTGGCACCGGCTCTCCCACGAGGTGAACTTCCTCTGGGCCGTGCACGTGGTGCACCACCAGAGCGAGGACTACAACCTGGCGGTGGCGCTGCGCCAGGCGGTTTTCTCGGCGTGGACCATCTGGCCGCTCCACCTGCCGCTGGCGCTGCTCGGCATCCCCCCGGTCACTTTCCTGATCGTCGACTCGCTCAGCACCCTCTACCAGTTCTGGATCCACACCGAGCTGATCGGGAAGCTGGGCTGGTACGAGTGGCTCTTCAACACGCCCTCGCAGCACCGCGTGCACCACGCCGTCAACCCGCGCTACCTCGACCGCAACTACGCCGCCACGCTCTGCATCTGGGACCGGCTCTTCGGCACCTTCGAGCTGGAGCGCGAACAGCCCGTCTATGGGCTGGTGAAGCCGCTCCAGAGCTTCGACGCCATGTGGGCGCAGGTGCAGCACTTCGTGGCGCTGGCGCGGCGCACGCGCGAGGTGCGCGGGCTGGACAAGCTGCGCGTCTGGCTGAAGGGTCCGGAGTGGGGATATCCCCCGGCGCCGGAGATCACGCGCGCAGAGCAGCGCAAGCACCACGTCGAGCTGTCGCGCGGCGAGGTGCGCTGGCTGGCAGCCACGCTGGCGCTCGCCATCGCCATGAGCTTCCTGCTGCTCTGGTTTCAGTTCTCGTTGCCGCTCTGGAAGCGCGCCGCGGTAGCGGGCGCAACGCTCTTGCTCATCGCCAGCTGGGGCTTCTTGCTCGACCGCCGCCGCATCTGGAGCAGGAGCAGCAGCGCGCAGAGCGCCGCGCCCGGCCCGGTCTGAGCCTGGGAGCACCCGCAGCCCCCGCCGGGCGCGATGGAGATGTCACCGACGTCGGTGACGGTGGGCTTGCCTGCCGGATAGATGGAGCAGATGCCGTCGGTGTCGTCCTGGGCCAGCACGCGCTTGCTGGTCTCCCCCACGGGCGCGGTTGCGTACATGGTGGCCTCGGGGTGATCGGGCGGATGGTCTAGCCCCAACGTGTGCCCCGCCTCGTGCGTGATGGTGTTCTGCACGTCCATGCTCACGCAGTTGGTCTCCCCCGGAAGGGTACACTTCGGGCCGTCCACAGTGGTGAAGATGAACTTGCTGCCCGAGCCCTGCGGCGCGTCGTTGATCTCGATGTCCGTGTCCTGGATCTGCCCAGTGGAGCTCGTCGAAGTGGTGGTGGTGGTGGCGATGACCGCGTCGCCCTTGTCCCAGCAGTCGTACTGGTTGGAGCAGCCGCCCTTGCTCACGCAGGGATCGTTGGCGGGGACCGCGGTCTTGCAACTCTGCGTGCGGAAGAACACCAGGTTGTGGTTGGTCTCGCCCTGGAAGAAGCCGACCTTGCGGGCGGCGGGATCGGTGGAGAGCGGCTCCTCGTCGAACTTCAAGTCCGAGCAAGTGACGCCGGCCCAGGTCTGGTAGCTCTTGCGGATGGCGGCGAACACCCCGGCGCTGGGCGAATCGGGCGTGCCCTGCGCGTCGATCTGGAAGCTGTGCCCGCGCGTGGCCCACCAGAGGTGCAGCCCGCTGTTGTTCTTGCTGCGGACGAAGGCCTGCGCGGGCGCCGCGCAGACTAGCGCGGCGGCGAGTGCGACGAGGGCGCGCCTCACTTGCGCACGCTCCCCAGCACCTTTGCCCGCAGCTCGTCGAGCGAGAAGTCGTCGGACTCGCCCGGGGCGCAGCCGGCGCACGCAAGCCCGCGGCGATCGCGCAACGCCCGCTTGGGCAGTCCCGCCGGGGCTCCCACCGCGAACTTGCCCAGCGCGAACTGCTCGACGTCGAAGACGCCCTGCCCGCGCGCCCGCAGGAAGAGCACCACCTCCTCGCCGTCCTGGAACGCCGCCGCGCCCTGCACCGTCTGCGAGAGATCGCCCACCTCGCCGCCGGGGACCAGCACCGTCACCTCGGCCGCCGGCGCTCCCTTCCAGGTCTCCAGCGTGCGCAGCACCACGGTGGTGAAGATCTCGCCGCCGCCCCTGCCCCACGCGCTGGACTGGCGGACCACCTGCGCATGGACCACCGCATCGGATGCCTGGGCGAGCGACGCCACGTCCCCGGGACCGCGCACCAGCGTTGCGAGAAGAAAGAGAATCATGGTCCTCCGACCTAGGGAATCGCCCCGCCGCCATCGTAGCGGACGTCGCAGGCGCCCATCCGCCAGCCCGTGTCGGCGTCGATCTGGACGCCGCAGGCCTTGCCCCAGAGGGTAGCGAAGAACGACCGCTCGTGCTCCTGAAAGGGCTCCTTGGCGAAATCCAGCTTGTGGCCGCGCGCCTCCAGCGCGTGGGCGGTGGCGGCTTCCAACCCACCTGGCTCCACATGCACCACGTCGGGGAAAAGGTTGTGATGGAGCCGCGGCTGCGCCACTGCGCGATCGACGGTCATGTGGTCGTCCACCACGTGCACGATGGCCTGGGCGACGGTGGTGGGAATGGTGGCCCCGCCGGACGATCCGAGCGCGAACGCGAACGCCCCGTCGGGCGCAAAGACCAGGGTGGGGGCCATCGACGAGAGCGGCACCTTGCCCGCACCCGGAGCGTTCTCCGCGTCGCCGCGCAGGCCGTACGCGTTGGCCACACCCGGCGCGACGGCGAAGTCGTCCATCTGGTCGTTGAGGATGAACCCCGCGCCCCTGGCCACGATGCAGGAGCCGAAGCCGTCGTTGACGGTGGTGGTGAGCGCGATGGCGTTGCCCTCCTCGTCCACCGCCGCGATGCTGGTGGTGCCGTGCTCGCGCTGCTGGATCACCTGCTCCGCCAAGGTGGCCTTGTCGCCGATCTGATTGGAGAGCTCGCCGGCGAATTCCTTGGTCACCATCCGACGCACGCGCTCCTCCACGCCGGGATTGAAGCTGGGGTCGCCGATCGACTGCCGCAGCGCGAAGAGCCGCTTCTCGGTTTCGATCATCGCGTGCAGGAAGCGCTCCGGGCGGTAGCCGCCGGCGTGCGGGTCCTCGCGCTCCAGCACGTTGAGCAGGGCGGAGACGACGAAGCCTCCACTGGAGGGCAGCGGCATGGTGACGATGCGGTATCCGCGGTAGGTGGACTCGAGCGGCTGCCGCTCGCGCACCTGGACGCGGAGGAGATCGTCCATGGTGACGATGCCGCCGCGCGAGGCGAGGCTCTCCACGATGCTGCGGGCGATGCGGCCCTTGTAGAACGCGTCGGCCCCCCGCTCGCCGATGGCATGCAGCGTGCGCGACAGGTCGGGCTGGATGAGCTTGTCGCCCGGCTGCAGCGCCGCCCACTCGTCGCCGTCGCGGCGCAGGAAGATGCGCGCCGCCTCCGGGTCCGCCGCCAGGCAGTCGAGGCGACCCTCCGCGGCGTGGACGAAGGCGACGTTCACCTGGAAGCCACGCAGGGCGATCTGCTCTGCCGGGCTGGTGAGCTGCGACAGGGGTCTCTTGCCGAAGCGTTTCGCCAGCTCGGCGTACCCCTTCACCGCCGCCGGCACGGCCACGCTCAGCGGTCCGGCGTTGGCCAGATCCTGCCGCGGCTGGCCGGCCTGGACGTACATGTCCGGCCGCGCCGCCTGCGGCCCCACCTCGCGGAAGTCGAGGACGTGGACCTTGCGATCCTTCGCGGTGTAGAGGAGCGCGAATCCGCCGCCGCCCAGTCCCGAGCTCTGCGGCTCCACCACGGCGAGCGCGAACGCGGCAGCCACCGCGGCGTCGACTGCATTCCCTCCGCGCCGCATCACCGATGCACCCGCCTCCGCGGCGAGCGGATGTGCGGCCGCCACGGCGCCTCGGGGAGAAACGGCAGGAAAGGCGAGCAGGAACAGGGCGAGGAGCACGGCGCCTCAGGAAGCGAAGATGGGCATCATGGCGACGGGGGCGTCGTGTCCCATCCGGCGGATCTACCACGACTCCGTTGAAACGCCCGTGCGCGTCTGTTAGAGCCGCAACCCCCATGTCCGTGCGCGTCCGCTTCGCTCCTTCTCCCACCGGCTACCTCCACATCGGCGGCGCCCGCACGGCGCTCTTCAACTGGCTCTGGGCGCGGCAGCAGAAGGGCGTGTTCATCCTCCGCATCGAGGATACCGACCGCGAGCGCAGCACCGAGGCCAGCGTGCAGGCCATCCTCGACGGGATGAAATGGCTGGGCCTTTCCTGGGACGAAGGCCCGGGCGTGGGCGGCCCGCACGCGCCTTACTTCCAGACGCAGCGGCTGGCCACCTACGACCGGCACGCGGAAGCGCTGATCGCCAAGGGCAAGGCGTACCGCTGCAACTGCACCAAAGAGGAGCTGGATCGCCTCCGCGCCGAGGCAGCCAAGGAGAAGCGCGGCTTCAAATACCCCGGAACGTGTCGCAACAAGAACCTGCCCAAGGGCACGCCGGGCGCGGCGGTGCGCTTCCGCATGCCCGACGAAGGCGCCACCACCTTCAAGGACCTGGTCAAGGGCGACATCACCACCCAGCACAAGGAGCTGCAGGACGAGGTGATCCTGCGCGCCGACGGCGTGCCGCTCTACAACTTCGGCGCGGTGGTGGACGACATCGAGATGCAGATCACCATGGTGGCCCGCGGCGACGACCATGTGGTGAACACACCGCGGCAGATCCTCATGTACCAGGCGCTGGACTACCCGGTGCCGGTGTTCGCGCACCTGCCGATGATCCTCGGCGCCGACAAGCAGCGCCTCTCCAAGCGCCACGGCGCGGTCAGCGTGCTGCAGTACCGCGACGACGGATATCTTCCCGGCGCGCTGGTCAACTACCTGGTGCGGCTGGGCTGGTCGCACGGCGATGAGGAGATCTTCAGCCTGCCAGAGCTGATCGAGAAGTTCGACTGGGAGCACGTGGGCGCCACCGCCGGCGTCTTCAACCCGCAGAAGCTGGACTGGCTCAACCAGCAATGGATCAAGCGCACCCCGCCGGAAGAGTTGGCCACGCTCACCGGCGCGCCGCCCGCGTTCGTGGCGCTGATGCAGGAGCGCGCGAAGAACCTCAACGAGATCCGGGACGCCTGGCGCACCTACATGGCGCCGGAGCTGCCGGCCTACGACGAGAAGGCGGTGGCCAAGCAGCTCACCGCGGAGACGCGGCCGCTGTTGCAGGAGGCGCGCGGCTTGATCGACGGCAAGTTCGGCGAGGGCGCGCAGGCCATGGAGCACGCCTTCCGCACGCTGGCCGAGCAGCGCGGCCTGGGGCTGGGCAAGCTGGCCCAGCCGGTGCGGGTGGCCGTCACCGGCACCACCGTCAGCCCGCCGCTGTTCGAGACCATCGCGCTCCTGGGCAAGGAGCGCACGCTGCGGCGCATCGACGCCGCGCTGGAGAAGATCAGATGAAAGCGCTGCTCTGCGCCGCCCTGCTGCTCGCCGCCCCCGCCGCGCGCGCCGCCGAGGGCTTCAAGGCGCGCGGCTTCGTCCTCCCCGATGGCGCGGTGAAGATCGACGACGACCGCTACCGGCTCCCCCAGCCCTGGGACGAGGCGGTGAAGTTCTACCGGCGCGCGTATCCACCGGGAAAATATCCGCGCAAGACGCTGCACAACGAGAGCGCGGTGCGGGCGATGAACATCGCCAACCCCAGCGGCGTGGAATGGGAGGGCGTGAACCTCTACGAGGCGGCGCGCGGCGAAGTGCGCCTCTACATCCTGGCCGGCAAGGAGCCGCTGCCGAAGTCGAAGTAGGTTCCCGTGCACCGCTGATGCCCAGGGGATCGTCTGGAACCTTTCCGGGCGTCAACAGTCTGATCGGGAGCCGGATCGATCCCCTCTGGATCGGGAGAGGGTGATGGAGACTCGCAGCCGTGCAGGACAGCCACTCCGCTGTCCGGGCCCCATCGCATTCGTCTTTTCCGGTGGGTCGAGCCTGGGCGCCCTGCACGCCGGGATGTTGCGCGCCGTCCACGAGGCCGGGCTCGTCCCGGACTTCCTGGTCGGCACGTCGGCGGGCGCGCTCAACGCCGCTTTCGTCGGAAAGGGGCTCACGGCAGGTCGCCTGAGCGAGCTCGCAGGGGTCTGGGCAGGGATGAAGACGAAGGACGTCTTCCCCGGCCTCGGGGTCTGGAGCTCGCTGCGGGCCGCCCTCGGTTCGGGTACGCTCGCCTCGCCCGCGGGGCTCGAGCGAATCATCGAGCGGCACGTCGCCGCCACCCACGCGGAGCTGGCCATCCCCACCGCGGTGATCGCCTCGGACCTGGCCACGGGTAGCGCGGTCGCCTTCCGGGAGGGCGATCTGCGCCGGCACGTGCTGGCGAGCGCGTCGATCCCCGGAGTGTTCCCGCCGGTCACGGCGGAAGGGCGCACCTTCATCGACGGCGGGGTTTCCTCGCACGTGCCGCTGCTCCCCGCCCGGGACCTGGGCGCGAAGACGATGGTGGTCTTCGACACCGGCTTT
>DASRTX010000146.1:0-2032 GCA_035655715.1 Myxococcales bacterium
ATCTCTTCGACTGCGTGCTGCCCACGCGCGTGGCACGCAACGGCCTGCTCTTCACGCGCCGCGGGCGGCTGCAGATCAAGGCGGCCCGCTACGCGCGCGACCCGCGCCCCGCCGACGAGTCCTGCCGGTGCTACACCTGCAAGACTTTTTCCCGCGCCTACCTCCGGCACCTCTTCGCGGCCCAGGAGTTGCTGGCGTACCGCCTCAACAGCCTGCACAACCTGACCTTCTACCTGGATCTGATGCGTGGGTTGCGCGACTCCATCGAGCGCGGGGAGGCGCAGGGGTACGCCCGGGGAATGTTGGAAAGCTTCGCGGCCGGGGAGTAAGACAGATCGACGGGGGGTTTCGCAGCCGTGGATCACCGAAGCTTCCACCTCGCCGCCGTGCACGAGTTGGTCGGCAGCGGGGCGGGGTTCAAACCCGTTCTCTGGGGCGAGCTGTCGGGGATGCCCCTGCCAGATCTCCTCAGCGGCCTTTCGCACAGCCAGCGCACCGGCCTGTTGCTGGTCCGCTGCAGGCAGGGGAGCGAGCGGGCCCTCGGCGTGTTCCGGGGCACCATCGCCTGGGCGGCGTCTTCGGTCCCCGACGAGCGCGAGATCCGCGACGTGGCCTTCGGCCTGATCCGGCTGCACCACGGCGATTTCACCTTCCTGCGCGCCCCCGAAGGCGTCTTTCCCGAGGGCGAAGGCTCGTCCGCGCAGGAGCTGCTCCTCGACGCCCTGCGCCGGCTGGACGAGGAGACCCGCGAGCCCGGGCCCAAGGGCCGAATCGCGGGTTGAGCAGGCCTTTTCCGCCCACTCGCCCGTTGCCCATCCGGCCCGCGGATGCTAGAAGGTCCGGCCCCGATTTATCCGGGGCATTCGAGGAGTTCCGCCTTGCTCGCCTTGCTGGCCCAGGCCGCCGAACAGCAGCAGTCGCCCATGGGATCGTTCCAGGGCATGTTCGTGATGATCTCGCTGTTCTTCGTCATCTTCTACTTCCTGGTGATGCGACCGCAGTCCAAGCAGCAGAACGAGCACAAGAGCTTCCTCACCAAGCTGGGGAAGGGCGACGAGGTGATCACTTCGGGCGGGGTGGTCGGCAAGGTGGACCGGGTGCAGAACGACCTGGTGTTCGTGGACGTGGGCAGCAACGTGAAGCTGCGCGTGCTCAAGGCGCAGATCTCGGGCCCGTACAAGGCGCCGGAAGAGAAGCCCGCCGCCGCCGAAGAGCCCGCCAAGAAATAGATCCACAGGCCGTAGCACTGGAGATGTGATGGATCGCGCGTGGTACTGGAAGGCCGGCTTGATCGCGGCCGTGACTCTCTTGGCGATCTGGGCCCTGGTGCCCAGCGTCACCTACTTCAGGCTGCCTGCCGCCGAGCGCAACGAGGCCTCCGCGTTCGAGAAGGCGCGGCCCAAGTGGGCGCCTGCCAAGCACCTCAACCTGGGCCTGGATCTGCAGGGCGGCATCCATCTCGTCATGGGCGTCGAGGTGGACCGCGCCGTGCGCGAGAAGGCGGTCCGCCGCGCCGAGGAGCTGGCCGCGGAGATGGAGCGCAAGGACGTGAAGGGCGCCGACGTGAAGGGCGATCCCGACACCGGCATCGTCACCGTCACCGCTCCCGACGTGGGCAAGGCCAAGGACGTGGTCGGCGAGTACAACGACATGTACGTCCGCCGCACCACCGGCACTTCCATCGAGCTGGCGATGAAGGACGACGCCGTCAAGCAGCTCAAGGAGAGCGCGGTCGACCAGGCGATGAAAGCCATCCGCAACCGCGTGGACCAGTGGGGCGTCTCCGAGCCCACCATCGCAAAGCGCGGCGACGCCAGCATCCTGGTGCAACTCCCCGGCTACTCGAATCCGGAAAAGGCCAAGGAGCTGATCGGGCGCACCGCGCAGCTCCTCTTCAAGATCGTCGACGACGTCGATACCAGTCTGACCAAGCTGACCGACCTGCCCCAGGGCGTGACGTTGAACTGGGACCGCTACACCGGGGCGGGCGACGCACTGGTCTCTTCGCCTTATCTAGAAGCCAAGGACCGCA
>DASRTX010000147.1:0-2401 GCA_035655715.1 Myxococcales bacterium
TCTGCCGTGACGTTGGTCAGTTGCGAACCGTCCGGGCAACCGCTTAGTTGCCAGCCTGGAGGTGTCCCATGCGTCGCGCCGCCCTGCTCGCCTGCGTTGCTCTCGCCGCGTGTTCGTCCCGCTCCCCAGCGGCGGACGGCACGTCGCTCGACTCGCAGCTCGTTGCCCAGCTCGCGGACGGCGGCGTGGTCTGCCTGCCCGACCAGCCTCCTCCGTTCGTGGCCTGCGCCGGCCTGGACGCCGGAGCCGCCTGCGCCTTCCCCGATGACCACCAGACGAAGACCGGTGTCTGCCGGGTCACCGGCAACGGCCGCTTCGTCTGCGCCGAGGCGGAGGACGACGATCGCGTGATCCCGATCGATGCCGCCATCGCCGCCTGCACCGGGCTGGACGGCGGCGCCACCTGCCGCATCCCCGTCCCCGAGCGGGATCTGATGTCCACCAGCGAGGGCGACCACCGCGACGGCGGCGAGGGCGATGGCGGGGACGACGACGACTTCCTCGACGGCACCTGCGCTTCGATCGCCGTGGATGGCGGCAGCGTGCTGGCCTGCGTGCCGGCCCCGCATGACGGCGACGGCCACCACGGCGACGACCACGCCAACGACGGCAAGCGTCCGCCGCTCGAGTCCGCGCTGGCCGCCTGCGCCAACTTCGCCGCCGGCGCCGTGTGCTCGTTCAACTTTGGCGACCACAGCATCAATGGCGCGTGCGTGGCTCTGCCTTCGGGCGCGCTGGCCTGCGCGCCCACCTGCAAGCAATAAGCGTCTACGCGGCCCGCGGGATGCGCGGGGTGCGGGTCCAGGTCTGGCCCTGCGCCCCGCGGCTGTACTTGACGAAGCCCACCAGCAGCGCGGCGTTCATCTCCACGAAGTGCGCCGCGGGATCCGCCACGGCGCGGACGTGACGCGGGGTCATGCCCAGCAGGCTGAGCGCCGCCAGCGCGTAGGCGAGGCACTGCCCGACCAGCGTGAAGGAGTAGAAGGCGCTGCCGCGCGCCAGGAAGACGTTGGCCACGAGCGCCACCACCATGGCGTGCGGCACGAACCAGCGCAGCACCTTGTGCGACCAGAGCGCGAAGGCGGTGAAGCCGTGGCGCGGGGAGAGCAGGTCGCGGTGCTGGGAGAGCGCGCGGAAACAGCCGGCGGCGATGCGCACGCGCCTGCGGTACTCGCCGGCGTGGTCGGGCGCTGCTTCCTCGTGCGCCACCGCCTCCGGCTCGTAGCCCACCCTGCTGCCCGCCTCCAGCACGCGCAGGGCCGCCACGAAGTCGTCCACCACCGTGCCGGCGGGCAGCGGCGCGAAGAGGTCCTTGCGCACCGCATAGATGCCGCCGTTGGCTCCCATCACGCAGCCGCGCCGCGATTCGTAGAGCTTGAGCAGGCTCTCCAGCTTCCAGTAGGCGCTCTCGGCCACCGGCGCGCCCGCCGGCGAGTGCAGCCGCAGGCGCCCGCAGACCAGGCCCACCTGGTCGTCGCGCAGGGGCTGGACCAGGTGGCGGATGGCGTCGCGCTCGAAGTCGGTGTTGGCGTCGGTCATCACCAGCACATCGCCCTTGGCCATCGCCACCAGGCGGCTGAGCACGCCCGCCTTGCCGCACCGTTCGGCGCGCGAGAGCTTCACGCCGCGCGCTGCGTAGTGCTGGACGATGGCGTCGGTCTCGTCGGTGGAAGCGTCGGAGCCGATCAGGATCTCCAGCTTGTCGGCCGGATAGTCCTGCGCGAGCAGGTTCTCGATGCGCCTGCCGATGCACTCCTGCTCGTTGTAGGCCGCGATCAGCACCGAGACGTTGGGCAGGCCCAACTGGGCGGGCGGCCGGCGCCGCTCGTTGCCGCCCAGGTATCGCCACGCGCCGCGCGCCTGGCCGATGGCGTCCAGGGTGATGAGCAGCAGCGGATAGATGACGTAGGTGTGCAGGATGCAACCCACGGCGACCCAGAACAGGATGGCGAGCATGCGGCTGCATCGAGCAAAGGGCGTGCCTCCGTCCTCCGAGGGAGATGTCCCGGCCGCTCTCCGTCTCCCTGGGAAACCCGGTTCCCATCCTGGCCCGCGGCGTACCTACGCATTGGAACGGATGGGCCTCGGGAGCGCATGTCGCAGGGAGAGCCGCTCAGGGCGCGGCCAGCCGCAGCAGACGCCTGGCGCGCTCGTGCTGCGAGTTCTGCTCCAACACGGCGCGCAGCGCCTCGCGCGCGGTGGCGGGGTCCCTGCGGTCCAGCGCGGCCGCCGCCAGGTCTACCTGGGCGCGCAGCAGCCTGGGCTGGGCATCGCGCAGGCGCGTGAGCGCCTCCACGGCGCGTTCGGGCGACCTGCCCGCCCGCGCGGCGGCGGCCTGCGCGTAGAGGGTCCAGGGATCGTCCGGCGCCAGCGCCGCCGCCTGCGCCGCATGGGCGCCCGA
>DASRTX010000148.1:0-2019 GCA_035655715.1 Myxococcales bacterium
TTCCCGAGTTTCAGCGCCACAGCTGGGCGCCTGACACGCGATCTGGGCCTCTCTGCCGGCTGGCGTGGCCCCACTCACCTCCGATAAGATGGCTTTATCGGAGGTGAGTGGGGGGTGCCTTATTTCCCAGGCACGCAGCCATTCCGTTGTGGTTGGCAGGTCATACAGAGGGCGGTGCGACACGAGTCGTTCGGTGCATGTTCGCCGCGCGTGCGTGGCTTGGCTGTAACCGCCCGTGGTGCCCGTACATCTGCCCCGGTCACGGTGACATCGGCGTACGCCGCTGCAAACGCGGAGGCTCGCGCCGGAGGTGCGCGTGTGCAGGGCGACATCGAGCCCTGGCGCATCTCCGTCTACGGTGATTACGACCACCGGACGATGTGGCGGATGGACGCCGCCCCAGCTAATCCCGAGGCGACCCCGATGCGGCTCCGGGGAGAGTGGGTGCCGCGCTGGTCGCGGTATCGCGGGCCGCAGAAGGCTGACCGGTGGCCGCCGCCATGATCGCTTGCGTCACCCGCTGCACCGCCTCCTGCATGGCGATGGTGGCGCGACGGGCGGCCTCCTGGGTGTTTCGCTCGGCCTCCTGCGTGGCCGCCGCGGCGTCCTGCTGCATGGCGTCGCGGGTGGACGCTTGGATCGTCCTGGCCGCCTCCTGCAGCGTCTGGCTGGCCTGGGCGACGACGATCTCCACGGCCCTGGTGGCCGCCTCCTGCACTCGCTCGGACGCCCGCTGGGCAGCCTCCTGGGCCGCGCGCTGGGCGGCCTCATCGACCGTCTTGGTGGCCGCTCCTGCGGCCTGCTGGGCAGCCGGAGACGCGGCCTGCTCCGCTGCCTTGCGCGCGGCGTCCTCCGCGATCTGCCCAGCCACCTGCCGGATCTCGGCAACTGAACGCCGCACCGCCTCCTGGCCCGCACGGTCGGCCTCCGCCTGCACCATCTCGCGGCCCTGCTGGACGGTCTGCGACGCGCCCTCACGCATGATCCCGGCCGCCTCCTGGGTGGCGCGTTGCTGCGCCTGGGCGGTCGCCGCCGTCGTGTCGCGGGCGGCCTTCTCCACCAACTCTCGGGCGGCCGTCGCGGCATTCTGGAGGACTTGGGCGGCGTCGCGGGCGGCACGCTCCGCAGCCTCGCGGCTGATCTGCGCGGCGTCGTTCCCGGACTGCTGCCGGACGGCGGCGCCGGCCGTGGCGACCGCATCCTGGGTCCGCTGCACGATCTCGGTCACGGTGCGTTGAAGGGCGTCCCGCATCGTTGCCTCGGATGCGGTCTGCGCCCGCTGGGCAGCATCATCGGCGGCCTGCCGCGCATTGGCCTGCGTCTCCGTCCGCGCCCGCTCCAAGGCGGCCTGGATTTGTGCCGCGAGCGCCTGACTGCGGCCCTCGGCTTCAGTGGCCCTGCGGGTGGCCGCTTCCACCTCCGCCGTGCCGCGTTGCAGGGCCTCCTCCGCCCGGTGGACCCGCGAACTCATGATGGCGGTCGCGATGACGGCGATGAGGAGCGCCACACCTGCGCCCGCGGCGGCGATATAGATCGGCGTCCGGTTGCTCGACCGCGTTCTCTCATCCGTGGTGGCGGGTGTCGTTGCTGGGGTATCATTTTCAGCCATGGCCGCTGCCTCCCTCCCGTCGGGCCTGCACACACCACCGCTGGCAGACCTCGTCCGGCTCTTCTCGTCAGCGACCCTAACTGGCTACGTCCGACGTCAGGAAGTCCCTCCATTCGCGCGAAACTGCCGGTTGTTTTCCCTTTTGGTTCGACATGTCTCGGCAAGACCATCCAGATGCTGGGGGTGTGCTGACACCCCTCCTAGGCAAGATGCGCCTCCGCCCCTGCCTGCTGAGCAGCCCGCTCCCGCGCCGGAGAGCCCTGTCCCCCGCGCGCTCGCAGGTAGCCGCTGTGCGCCCGCTCGCCCTTGCCCGGGGCCCACCCATCCGGGACGGCGGCCCTTTGCGCCCGGGCTTGGACTGAGCTTACGCTGAGCTCCTCTCCTCGGCCGACAGATCAAGCCCTTCCAGC
>DASRTX010000149.1:0-2441 GCA_035655715.1 Myxococcales bacterium
CGGCGTGTCCGATGCCGAGCTGCAGAAAGAGCTCGAGAAAGCCATCCAGTCCGACCAGGCCGCGGCGAAGCAGCAGGGTCAGGGCGCGCAGCAGAAGCCCCCTGCGCCGCCGGCAGCCACCTCCACGGACGCGACGCCGCAAACGCTGCCGCGCGGGACGCAGAGCCTCAACCCCGACATCAGCGCCATCCTCGACGCGGACTTTGGCTACCAGCGCCGCGCGCCGCAGTTCCAGAGCGGCGACGACCCCAACCTGGGCGCTTCCGGCGGCAGGCACGCCTTGGGATTCACCGCCCAGGAGGTGGAGCTCGCCCTCTCCGCCATCGTCGACCCATACTTCCGCGGCGACATCTTCCTCACCATTCCCAACCTCGAGGGCATCGAGGTCGAGGAGGCCTTCGCCACCACCACCAGCCTGCCCTGGAACCTCCAGATCAAGGCGGGCAGCTTCCGCAGCGCGTTCGGACGCCAGAACGGACAGCACCTCCACATCCAGGACTTTACCCGGCGGCCGCTGATCAATGCCGCCTTCCTCGGCGCGGACGGGCTGCGCGGCCCCGGCGTCCAGGTGAGCTGGCTGGCCCCGCTGCCGTTCTTCCTCACGCTGTACGGCGAGGCACTCTCCATCCGCGAGGACGCGGCGGTGGTGCAACCCGGCGAGATCGGCGCTCCGGCCGGCAGCTTCGGCGCCGACGGGGCGCGCCGGCCGGTGCTGGCGACGGAAGCGAAGGCGTTCTTCCCTTTCGGCGACGAATGGTCCCTCTACGGAGGCCTGAGCTTCGCGTCGGGCAAATCGCCGGGGCTCGCCTTGCCACAAGAAAACGTGGTGGTGACCGCTGGAGCCCGGCGCGAGTCGCAGCTCTTCGGCGCCGATCTGTACGTGAAGTGGAAGCCCGCCAACGTCGCGCAGGGCTATGCGTCGTTGGCCCTGCAGGCGGAAGCGATCTTCCGGCACTTCGGCGCAGGCGACGGTTTGTCCGACGAATGGGACGGCGGCGCGTACGCGCAAGCGGTCATGCAGGTCGCCCGACGTTGGTTCATCGGCCTGCGCGGCGACCTGATCGGGATTCCCGCCAGCTCGGTGACGGCGCGAACGGAGCGGGTGGGCACGAGCCTCACCTGGCAGGGCAGCGAGTTCGCGCGCGTGCGGCTGTACTTCGAGGCGGAGCACGCCGGCGCGGGCGCCGGCACCGCGTTGCTTCCCCCCGTGCAGCCCGACTGGGCCCCGGCCGCCTTCCTGCAGCTCGAGTTCTCGCTCGGCGCCCACGGCGCGCATCCGTTTTGAATCGCCGGACCCCCCGGAGGTCCAACCTCCCATGATCGCACTCTTGGCCGCGCTGCACGTGGTCTCCTCCATCCCGACGCTGGGCTCGCTGGCGAAGGAGGTGGGTGGCAATCGCGTCGAGGTGGAATCGCTGGGCAAGGGCTATCAGGACCCACACTTCGTCGAGCCCAAGCCCAGCCTGATGCTGGTGCTGAATCGCGCGGATCTCTTGCTCCACGTCGGACTGGAGCTGGAGATCGGCTGGCTGCCACCCTTGGTGCTGGGTTCCCGCAACCCGAAGATCCAGGCGGGAGAG
Organism: Myxococcales bacterium; assembly: GCA_035655715.1. Lineage (GTDB taxonomy): Bacteria > Myxococcota > Myxococcia > Myxococcales > 40CM-4-68-19 > 40CM-4-68-19. The sequence continues at coordinate 1,581 of DASRTX010000149.1, forward strand.
CCGGGCAACCTGGACTGCTCGCGAGCCATCCCGGTGGTGGACATCCCCACCACCAAGGTGGATCGCTCGATGGGCGATATCCACCCGCAGGGCAACCCGCACTATTGGCTGCCACCGGCCAACGCCAGGATCGTCGCGCGCGAGATCGCCCAACGGCTCATGCAGCTCGATCCGGAGGGGCGCGCCGGGTACGAAAAGAACCTCGCCTCCTTCAATGCCCGGGTGGACGCGAAGGAGAAGGAGTGGGCCCCCGAGGTCGCCAAGCTCAAGGGCGTCAAGGCGGCCACCTACCACAAGAGCTGGAGCTACGTGTCGCACTGGCTGGGCATGGAAGAGATCGGCTACGTGGAGCCCAAGCCCGGCATTCCGCCCGACCCCCAGCACCTGGCGCGGCTGATCGGCGTGATGAAGCAGGAGGGGGCGAAGCTCCTCCTGGTGGAGGACTTCTACAACAAGAGCGTGGCTTCGCTGGTTGCGGACAAGGCGGGAGCCAAGCTGCTCACGCTGCCCACCGACGTGGGCGCCACGCCGCAGATCAAGGACTGGTTCTCGCTGGTCGATACCGTGCTGCGGCAGCTTTCGCAGGGCGTCTGAGCTTGGAGTAGAGTTGCCGCGTGCTGCTCAAGCTGCTGCTCTGGCAGGACGTCCACGCCTACCTCGAGAAGAGGACCGACGTCGTCATTCCGGTGGGCGGCACCGAGCAACACGGGCCGTCCGGTCCGCTGGGCACCGACCTGATCGTCGCCGAGGAGCTGGCCAACGAGCTGGGCGAGGAGCGGCACGCCATGGTGGCGCCCGCCATCCCCTTCGGCGTCTCGCAGCTGCATGCCGCCTTCCCCGGCACGGTGTCGCTGAAGCCCG
>DASRTX010000150.1:0-4681 GCA_035655715.1 Myxococcales bacterium
GAGGTGGAGATCGTCGAGACGCACCACCGCGCGAAGAAGGACGCGCCGTCGGGCACGGCGCTGCGCCTCGCGGAGGTGGCCGCGGACGCGCTGAAGCTCGACCCGCGTGCCGCGTTCGTGTACGAGCGCCACGGGGAGACGGGAGCGCGGCGGCCCGGCACCATCGGGCTGCAAGCGCTGCGCGGAGGCGACGCGGTGGGCGACCACACGGTCTTCTTCCTCGCCGACGGCGAGCGGCTGGAGCTGACCCATCGGGCCACCAGCCGGGACAACTTCGCGCGCGGAGCCGTCCGCGCCGCGCGCTTCGTCGCCGGCAAGAAGCCGGGGCTGTACGGCATGCAGGACGTTCTGGGGTTCCGCACATGACGCAGATCGCGCGCTATCTGGGACAGGACGGCGAGATCCTCGAAGGCGTGGTGGAGGGCGACGAGATCGAGGAGATCTCCGGCCTCGACGCCATGCTCAAGGGGGGCCGCCGCGTGGGCGGCAAGAGGAAGCTCTCCGAGGTGCAGCTGATGCCGTGGGGCATCGGCCGCAAGGTGGTGGGCATCGGGAGGAACTACGCCGACCACGCCAAGGAGTTCTCCAATCCGATCCCGAAGGAGCCGCTCTTGCTGATGAAGCCGACCAGCGCGCTGGTGGGGCATGGGCAGCCCATCGTCTTGCCGCCGCAAAGCGTCTCCACAGATGTCCAGCACGAGGCGGAGCTGGCGGTGGTCATCGGCAAGCGGCTGCGGCGCGCCTCGGAAGCGGAATGCGCGAAGGCCGTGGCGGGTGTCACCTGCCTGAACGACGTCACCGCGCGCGACGTGCAGCGGCGCGAGTTGCAGTGGACGCGGGCCAAGGGCTTCGACACCTTCTGCCCGGTGGGGCCCTGGGTCAGCGTTGGCCTCGACTGGTCCAACCTGCGCGTCCAGTGCCGCGTCAACGGCGTGATCAAGCAGGACGGCCGGAGCAAGGATCAGGTCTTCCCGGTGCCGGTGCTGCTGGCGTTCATCTCCGCGGGAATGACGCTGGAGCCCGGCGACGTGGTCACCACCGGGACGCCTGCCGGCGTGGGCCCCTTTCGCGCCGGCGATACGGTGGAGATCGAGGTGGAGGGTGTGGGCGTGCTCCGGAACGAGGTCCGCGCAGAGTGAAGCCGCCGCTCAATCCCATCCTCCCCAGGCTCGCCGGCTACATGCTGGAGAAAGCCAACGCGCAGCGCGAGGCGGCCGTACGCTCGGGCCGGCCCGTCTACGACTTCGGCATCGGCGACCCGCGCGAGCCCACGCCCGAGTTCATCCGCAAGGCGCTGCGCGATGCGGTGCCCGAGGTCTCGCAGTATCCCTCCATCAACGGCACCCCCGCGCTGCGCAAGGCGGTGGCCGGATACCTGCAACGCAGATTCGGCCTCTCGGTGAATCCGGAGACCGAGATCCTCCCCTGCGCCGGCGCGAAGGAGGCGCTCTTCCACCTGCCGCTCTGCGCGGTGGATCCCGCCCGGCCCGTCTGCTGGTACCCGGACCCGGCCTACCCGGTGTACGAGCGCGCCATCCTCTTTGCCGGCGCCACTCCGCGCACCTATCCGCTGCGCGCAGACCGCGCCTTCCTGCCCGACCTGGACGCGATTCCCGCCTCCGACTGGCGCAAGACCAGCATCTGGTTCGACTGCTATCCGCACAATCCCACCGGCGCCGGCGCTCCGCCGGCCTACCACGAGAAGCTCGCGCGCCTCGCCCGGGAGCACGGGTTCCTGGTGGTCTGCGACGAGCCGTACGTCGACCTCTATGTCGACACCCCTCCGCACTCGGGTCTTCAGATCTCGCGCGAGAACCTGATCGTGATCCACTCGCTCTCCAAGCGCAGCGGCATGACCGGGTACCGCAGCGGCTTCATCGCCGGGGATCCGGAAGTCGTCCGCTGGCTCCGGGAAGCGCGAGCAAATTTCGGCGTGGCGTCGCAGGGGTTCATCCAGGCCGCCGCCATCGCCGCCTGGAACGACGACGCCCACGTGGAGGAGCGGCGCAAGGTGTTCGCGGCCAAGCGGCAGATCCTGCTCGCGCACCTGCGCAAGCTCGGGCTGGCGGTGGGCGGTGAGGGCGCCTTCTACCTCTGGGTGCACGTGCCGGAGGGCGAGAGCTGCGAGGGGTACGCGGCGCGCCTCGCCGGGCGGAACATCCTGGTGGTGCAGGGCACGCAGTTCGGCGCGGAGGGGAAGGGCTTCATTCGCCTCGCCATGGTGCCCACGGTGGACGATTGCCGGGCTGCCGCCGAGCTCTGGCCCGCCTGACCGGCACACGCCGTCGCCGGGCGCAGCTATGCTAGCCTCCGCGCCCGATGGAGAATCCGGCCGCAGAAGAGCTGAGGCTGCCCCAGGCGTCCGCGGACGAGCTGCGCGCGGCCGTGGAGGCGGTGCAGCGCGATCGCGCGGCCCTGCCCCGGCATGCCCGCGCCGTGCGCGAGGTGATCTTCCGGCTGGACCGCGGAGCCTTGCGGGTGGCGGAGAAAGGCCCGCAGGGGTGGACGATCCACGGCTGGCTCCAGACTGCCATCAACCTCTTCTTCGGCCTGGCCGAGAGCGAGTACTACCGCGCCGGGGACCTGACCTTCTTCGACAAGATTCCCCCCAAGCAGGATCTGGGCGGCTTCCGCCTCGTGCCGCCGGGGATGGTGCGCTACGGCGCTCACGTGGAGAAAGGCGCCATCGTCATGCCGGGCTACGTCAACATCGGCGCTCGCGTAGGCGCGGGCAGCATGATCGACACCTGGGCGACGGTGGGCTCCTGCGCGCAGGTGGGCAAGGGCGTCCATCTCTCCGGCGGCGTGGGCCTGGGCGGCGTGCTCGAGCCGCCCGGGGCGCGGCCGGTCATCATCGAGGACGGCGCCTTCGTCGGGAGCCGCTGCATCGTGGTGGAGGGCGTCCTGGTGGAGGAGGAGGCCGTGCTGGGCGCGGGCGTGGTGCTCACCTCCACCACGCCCATCTACGACGTGACCTGCGCAAAAGAGACGCTGCTCAAGGGCGTGGTGCCGGCGCGCAGCGTGGTCATCCCGGGCATGCGGCCGCGCAAGTTCCCCGCCGGCGAGTACCTCACCCCCTGCGCGCTGATCATCGGCACGCGCAAGGAGAGCACCGACAAGAAGACCACCCTCAACTCCGCGCTGCGGGACTACGGGGTGTCGGTTTGATGCAGCTCGCCGAGCGCACGCTGCGCCTCTGCGAGATTCGCAGCCCGGTGGGCGAGGAGGCCGAGCTCGCGGCCTACGTGGCGGCGGAGACGGGCGGCGAGCGCGTGGGCAACGCGGTGGTCTGCGGCAGGGTCGCGCGGAGCCGCCCGGCAGTGATCCTGGCCGGACACCTGGACACCGTTCCGCTCCAGGAAGGCGACTTTCCGGCCCGACGCAGCGGTGGCCGCGTCTACGGCCGCGGCGCCTCCGACATGAAGGGCGCGCTGGCGGTGATGATCGAGCTCTGGCGCGCGCTGCCCAGGGCGACCCTGCCGGTCGAGCTGGTGCTGGTCTTCTACGACCGCGAGGAAGGGCCCATCGCCCACAACGGGCTCCTGCCGCTGTTGGAGAAACGCCCCGATCTGCGCCAGGCGTCCCTGGCGCTCTGCCTGGAGCCCACCGATCTCGCGCTCCAGCTCGGCTGCTGCGGCTCGATGCACGCCACCCTCGCCTTCGCCGGGCGCAGCGCGCACTCGGCGCGCCCCTGGCAGGGCGAGAACGCCATCCACAAGGCGGGCGCGCTGCTCGAGCACCTGCGCGGGCTGGCCCCGCGCGAAGTGCGCATCGGCGAGCTCTCCTACCGGGAGGTCTTCACAGTCACGCGCATCGAGGGCTTCACCGGGCGCAACGTCGTCCCGGCGCGCTGCGAGCTCAACCTCAACTTCCGCTTCGCACCGGGCCGCTCGCTGGACGAGGCGGAGGCCGAGGTGCTGGCGCTGTCGCGGCGCTTCGGGGCCGAAACGGTGATCACCGACCGCGCCCCCAGCGGGCCGGTCATTCTCGACAACCCGCTCCTCCAGGAATTGCGCGCCCTGACCGCGGCGCCCGTCGAAGCCAAGCAGGCATGGACCGACGTGGCCCAGCTCGCGGCTGCCGGAATTCCCGCGGCCAACTTCGGCCCCGGAGAGCAGGCGCAGGCGCACCAGAAGGGCGAGAGCTGCGGGGAGGAGGCGCTCCAGCGCGCGTACTCGATGCTGGAGCGGTTCCTGCGCGGGGCCGTCACATGATCGAGGCGTTCGTCGGGCTCGGCTCCAACCTGGGCGACCGCCTGGGCAACCTGGGAACCGCCCTCGGACTGCTGGCGCAGGAGCCCGGGTTCCACCTGCGCCGGGTCTCCGCCGCCTACGAGAGCGAACCGGTGGGACCGCCCCAGCCGCGGTACCTGAACGCGGTGGCGCAGATCGGCACGCTGCTCTCGCCGCGCACCACGCTGCAGCGACTGCAAGACATCGAGGACGCCATGGGCCGGGTCCGGCGCGAGCGCTGGGGCTCACGCGAGATCGACCTCGACCTGCTGCTCTACGGCGAGCGGATTCTCGAGGAGACGGGCCTCACCGTCCCGCATCCGTTGCTCGCCGACCGCGCCTTCGCCCTCGTGCCGTTGGCGGAGATCGCCCCGCAGCTGCATCATCCCGGGCGGCTCCTGACCGTGGCCCAACTGCTGGAGCGGCTGCCGCCGGCCGAGCGCGCGGGC
>DASRTX010000151.1:0-5400 GCA_035655715.1 Myxococcales bacterium
GAGGAAGTAGGAGCCGACCGGCACCGCCGCGACGCGGAAGCTCTGACTGGCGTCGAGCGCCAGGGGAAATGCCGTGTAGCCCGCCGCGCTGGCGTCGGGAACGAGCAAGGAGACCGGCGTCAGCTCGTCTCCGGTGAAGCGGATCCTGGACGTCGCCACGGTCGTCGTCGTGCCGTTGTCGGGCCAGAAGAGGGTCTGGAACGTGCCGCTCACGGCGCGTTTGCAGGCTCCGGCCGCGCAACTCCCGCCCGAACCGCACGCCGTCCCGTCAGGCGCGTTCCCGGAGTCGACGCAGACCGGCGCTCCGGAGGAGCAGGAGATGGCTCCGTTGCGGCAGGCAGTCGGCGCCGTGCACGATTCGCCCTGGTTGCAGGTCGTTCCTCCTCCGCCTCCGCTCCCGCACGCAGCCTCGACCAGCACGAAGAGCGCTCCAAGGACTCTGCAATCGATATGCAAAGTATCGTCCCCCTCTTGCCCCAGCATAGGTCTTATGTCTTTGGTGGAACGGTCGTCAAGCGGCTCGACAGCGCTTCGCGGCCGCCACCCGGGCGCGCTTGCCAGCGGCCATCGGTCAGTTGACCGGTACCGCGGCGTCGCGCGCACGCATAGCATCGCGACGTTTCCGGTTCGGAGGAGGCCGCGTGCTCTCGGGGAAGAAGGCTTTGGCAACGGCGTTGGGGCTGGGCTTGCTGGCCGGCGCCAGCGCCTGGGCGTCCATCGCGGCGCGCGAGCGCAAGCTGGACGCGCGCTGGCGCACCGTCCGCGTCCTCTGCGCCGCTGCCGACGTCGCCGCCGGCCGGGAGCTGACCGCGGAGATGGTGGCGGTGCGGGAGATCCCGGCGCAGTTCGTGACCGACTCCTTCATCACGGCGCGCGAGGACGGTTCTCCGGCGGGGGAGACGCCGGTTGGACAGCGCGTCCTGGTGCCGCTCAAGGCGGGCGATCCCATCCTGGTCAGCCACTTCGACCCGGGCCGGCAGGCCGAGTTCTCGGCCATGATCACCCCCCGCGGCAGGGCGGTCACCATCGAGGTGCAGGAGAAGAGCGCCGTCGGGCTCTGGGTCCACCCCAACGACCACGTCGACGTCATCGCCAGCTTCCGCGATCCTGAGACGCAGCAGCTGAAGATGGTCACGCTGCTGCAGAACGTGGTGGTCCTCGCCACCGGGCGCATCACCGCGGGCGCAGCCCCGGTGCCGGAGGAGGAGCGTCGGTTCAGCACCGTCACGCTCCTGGTCTTGCCCGAGGAAGCGCAGATGGTCAGCCTGGCCCAGGAGCTGGGCACGCTGACGTTGCTGTTGCGGAACCCGGACGATGCCGACACGCAGGAGAAGCGCGTCTCCGTCGACCAGAAGATGCTGCTCACCGGAGACCGCGCCGGCGAGTTGCAGCAGCGGCGCTACCGCACCATCCAGATCATCCGCGGCAACCGGGCGGAGCCCGGCGCCGCGTCGAGGGCGCCGTGATGGCCATGGTCGTCTTCGCCCTCGCCGCCGCAGCGGCGTTCTTCCTCGCCCTGGTCGGGCTGGACGTCCTGCGCAGGGCCTTCGTGGAGTATCGGCGGCATTACGTCGCGCGGTCGATCCGCGATCTCGGCGACATGTTCCTCTTCGTCGAGACGCGGCAGGTCCTGGTGCTCAACCTCCTCGCGCTGGGCGGCTGCGCAGCGGCCGGGTTGAGCATCGGAGGTCCGTTCCTCGCCGCGGTGGCGGCGGTGGCAGGGTTCTTCGCGCCGTCAGCGGCGGTCCGGGTGTACCGGCGCCGCCGGATCCGGCGCTTCGAGGCGCAGCTCACCGAGGCTCTGCTGCAAGTCGCCAACGCGCTGCGCGCGGGTCTGGCACTGCCCCAGGCACTGGAGCAGGCAGGGCGCGAGGCGGACGCGCCTCTCCATCAAGAATTCGGCCTCTTCACCAAGGAGGTCAAGCTGGGCGTTCCGGTGGAAGAAGCGCTCGGCGGCCTGGCCTCGCGGGTGGGATCCGAAGACCTCGAGTTGGTGGTCACGGCGGCGAACATCGCGCGGCAGCTGGGCGGAAACCTGGCCGAGACGTTCGAGACCATCGCCGAGACCATCCGCGAGCGCTTCCGGCTGGAAGGCCGCATCGCCGCCCTCACCAGCCAGGGCAAGTTGCAGGGACTGGTGGTCGCGGCGCTGCCGCTTGCCGTCGGCCTCTTCCTTGGCGCCTACCGTCCCGACTTGATCGGCCCGATGTTCGAGTCCGCCTACGGCTACGTGCTGGTCTCCGCCATCGCGTTGCTACAGGCCATCGGCTTCCTCCTGGTTCGCCGCATCGTGACCATCGACGTATGAGCGACTGGCTCCCAGCGGCGCTGAGATGGACGGCTGCGCTCCTCGCAACGGGCGGCGCCGTGGCGCTCGTGGCGGCTTCGCGGAACCTGTCCGTCCAGGGATCGCGGCACGTCCCGGTAATTCGAGGCCGCGGCGGCTGGCCGACGCTGCGCGGCTTGCTGGCGCAGCTCAACCGCAAATGGGTCCCGCCGATCGTGCTGGTCCGTCTGGAGTCGGCGGCGCGACAGGCGGACCAGAAGGCCACGGCGGACGAGCTGGTGGTGTGGATGGAGCTCTGTGCCGCAGGGGGTCTCGGCGCAGGCATCGCCGTCTGCGTCTGGCTCGAGCTGCGGCCCTTCGTCCCGCTGGCGTTCTCCGCGGCCGGCGCGCTGCTTCCGCCCCTCTGGCTGCGCGACAAGGTGCGGGCGCGACAGCGCGCGATGCTCCGCGCGCTTCCCTTCGATCTCGATCTCTTGACGCTCTCGGTCGAGGCGGGCCTCGACTTCGCGGCCGCCCTGGCCAAGGTGACGGAACGCGGACGCAAAGGTCCGCTCGCGGATGAGCTCTCCGTCGTGCTCAAGGAACTGCGGCTGGGCAAGACCCGCGACGAGGCGTTGCGCAACCTCGCGGCGCGGGTGCGGCTGCCCGCGCTCACCTCCTTCGTCCACGCGCTCGTCCAGGCCGACCGGATGGGGACCCCGCTGGGCAAGGTGCTGCGCATCCTCTCCACGCAGATGCGCATCGAGCGCACGCAGCGGGCGGAGAAGCTGGCCAACGAGGCGCCGGTCAAGCTGCTCTTTCCGCTCATCTGCTTCATCTTTCCCACGCTCTTCCTGATGCTTTTCGGCCCCATCGCCTACCAGATGATCTTCGGCGGGATGTTCTGATGGCCGCGGCCCTGATCATCGCTTCCGCCCGCCACCGCGGCCGGCGTTACCGATTCGAGACCGGCAGCATCTCCATCGGCCGCTGCGCCGGGAACGACCTGGTGCTCAACGACGCCGGCGTGTCCCGTGTCCACGCCCGTCTCCACCGCCAGGGCGGACAGTGGATGTTGAGCGATTGCGGGTCCGCCAACGGCACGGCCCTGAACGGAACCGTCCTCGATGCGGCGAGGCCGTTGCAGTCCGGCGACCGCATCCGGGTGGGGCCCATCGTGTTCAGGTTCGATCCCGGGTCCGCCTCACATCCAGAGGCGAGGCGCTTCAGTGCGGCGGCCTGCGCCGCCGCGCTGCTGCTGCTCGGGGCGGCGTACGAGGCGTTTGCCCGGCCAGGTCTGCCGGCCTCACGACCTCAGGCCCAGGCAGGCTGGACCGTGGGCCCGGCATCCGGCGACGACGGCCGCGCACAGACCGGGGCCGCTCCCGCCGGAGCGGTTGCGCAGGTGGGGCCACGTGCCGGGGATGTCGAAGGGGCGCGGGTGGCCTACCAGCGCGCGCGCCGCAAGCTCGACGAGCGCCGCATCGCACCTCGCAACCTGTTCGATGCCTGGACCGCGTTGATCGACGCCCGCGCTGCGCTCGACGGAGCGACGCGCGAATCCGCCTTCGCGGCGGAGGTGGCGCAGTCGATCCGGCTCTGCGAGCAGGATCTGGCCCGCGAGTGCAGTCGCCTGCTCTTCGCCGCGGCGCGACTCGAGCGCTACGGCGACAAGGAGCAGGCCCTGGAGGCGCTTCGTGAGGCGTTGCTCCGCTTTCCCGGAGAAGATCCATCGAGCTGCCGCCGGAAGGCGCAGGAGCGCATCGCCGCCATGGAGGAGTCGCCATGAAGATCCTTGGCTTCCGCGTTCCGCTGCCGCGCACGAAGGCTCCCGCCCCGGCAGGCTCCGACAAGACCCACGCCGGCGGTCCCTCCGCCGGAGTGCTGGCAGCGGCGCGCGCTGGTTCGCATCGCGGGCCGCAGGACGCGACCCTCGTCTCCGCGGGAGAAAAGCCCGCTCCGGGTGCGCCGCGCCTGGTGGTCACCAGAGGTCCCCGCAAGGGCACCGAGCTCGCGCTGCTGCACGACGTCGCGACCCTGGGACGCGGGCGCGAGAACTCCCTGGTCATCCCGGACATCTCCGTCTCGCGCAGGCACGCGCGCCTCCAGCGCGCAGGCGGCAGGTGGAGGGTGCTGGACGAAGGTTCGGGGAACGGAATCCTGGTGAACGGCGCGCCCGAACATGGGTGCTTGCTTCGCGACGGAGACGAGATCGCGCTGGGCGACACGCGGCTACAGTTCGTGGATTCCGGCGGTGTGGTGGCCCGCGGGCGACCCGCGGCGCGGCGTTTGCGGTCGGTGGCGCCGCTGGCGGTGGCTTGTTGTCTGGCCGCCGGCGTGCTGGCCGCTGCGGGCATCGTCCATTTGCGGCGCACCCGGCATGCCGCGGAGATGGCGCGCGACCATCATCAGCAGTCGCGGGCATTGGCGCAAAGGCAGCTCCACGCCGGCACGACCCTCCTCTCCGCGGGAAGGAAGGCCGAGGCGCGGATCAAGCTCGCCGTCGCTTCCGAGCTCGATCCGGCGGATGCGGAGATCGCCCACGCGATGGAGGCGCTGGTTCGGGAGGAGGCTGCCGGGTCCCAGGCGCCACCCCCGGCATCGCGCAAAGAGCCAGCCGCTGCGGCAACTGTGCGACCGCACCACATTCGGGCCGCGAAAGCGGCTCCTCCTCCGCATGCTGCCGCTGCCAATCCCCAGCCCGCGGATGCAGGGCTGCAGGCGGCCCGCTCTGCCTATCTCGGCGGAGATCTGGCTGGCGCGGCCGCACGGGCAAAGGCGGCGCCCGGGTCCGCTGCCGAACGCCTCGCGCATGGGCTGGAGGAATTCGAGCGCGACTGCCGGCAGGCTGCGGCCCAGCCTTCGCCTGCCGAGGCCATCCGCTGGCTCGAGACCGCTGCCGCCGCAGACCGCGCCATTTCGGGTGGCGCCGAAAGTCGGCTCGGGCGCGAGGTCGAGAAGGCGCTCTCGGCGCAACACCTGCTCGCGGCCGCAGCCCTCGACGCGGACGAGCAGCTTCCGCAGACGGCGGCGCACGTCCGCGCGGCTGCCGCGGCCGATCCTTCGAATGCCGCGGCTCGCGAGGCGCAGCGCCGGGTGGCCGAGCGCGCCCGCGGCATCTACCTGCGCGGCTA
>DASRTX010000152.1:0-9201 GCA_035655715.1 Myxococcales bacterium
GCGCATGGGCCGGCCCGACGCGCGCTTCGGCTGGGCGCTACAGCATTCGCGCACGCTGCGGATCGCCGAACCCGGCGCCGCGCCGGTGGCATATGCCTTCGACGCCTGGGGCGACCGCGCGCGGGACGCGGCCGGCGCGCCCGATCCGTCGCGTCCCAGCCTGGTGGTGGCCGGCGAGTCGATGGGCGTGGGCCACGGGTTGCCTTTCGAGGACACCTTCGCAGCGCGCCTGGCGTCGCGCCTCGACCTCCAGCTGGTCAACGTCTCCGCCGGTGGTTACGGCACCGACCAGTCGCTCTTGCGGCTCGAGGACGCGCTCGGGCGGCTGCAGCGACCCGCCGCGTGCGCGATGGTCTTCCTGCCCATCCAGCTCCAGCGCAACGTCCAGGATTACCGGCCGAGGTTGGTGCTCCACGACGGCAGCTTGACGCTGGCGGCGCCCCATCCGGGTTTCTTCCAGGAGTTGCGGCTGCGCGACCTGTGGGTCAACGAGCTGCCGGTGCTGGGGGAGGAGCGGCTGCGCGGGTCGATCGCACTCACCGCCGCGGTGCTCCGCGAAGGTGCCGGCCTCTGCCGGTCGCGAGGCGCGGCCTTTGCGGTCCTGGTGGTGAGCGTGGGGCCCACGCGCGTTTTCGAGGCGCACCCGGAGGCCGCTGTGCTGCGGGATCTGATGGTCGCGCAGCAGCTGCCATTTGCGCTCGTCGACGTCCAGGAGGACGAGCTGATTCCGGGCGACGGCCATCCCGGGGCGCGAGCGTCGGAGCGGATCGCCGCAGCGCTCGCGGAGGTGCTGGACGCGAGTCAGCGCGCGGGGGCGCCGCGCAACGATTCGGCTGCGGCGCGCGGTTCTCCGCCAGCCGACTCAGGCGCAAGCGCGGCGGCGAGCTCAGGCGTGACCGACCGCGCGGCGAAGGCCAGGTAGCTGCCCTCCACCGCCACCGGCCCCAAAGCGCGCAGCTCCGCGAGCGGCGGGCAGCGAGGGCCCAGCCGCAGCACGGCGAAGTCGTAGACCGAGCGGTCGAAGACCAGCGGCAGGCGCCCGCCGCGGTAGCGGACCACCATGTGCGGGAAGTGCGCGAACGAGTAGGAGAGGTCGCCGCCGCGCGCCGCCTGGACGTACGCGCCCATGTGCTTGAGCGAGGGCGACGCAAACCGCCAGGGCTGCTCTTCGCCGCAGGCCGACCAGAAGATCCGCGCCCCGCGGGGCAGCGCTTGCGCCAACTCGCGAATGCCCTTTGCCTGCCGGCTGAAGGCGAGCGACTCCCAGAGCGCGCTGCCGCTGGAGAAGACGGCGACCGCGGCCAGGGCCGCGGCGAGGCGGGTGCGGGCGCTCACCCGCGCAGGCCAGGGGAGCGCGCAGGCCAGGAGCACGAACGCGAGGGGCGGGATGCGTTCCCACAGCCCCCACGTGTTCATGAACACTTGCGGGCAGGCCAAGGAAGCCACCGCCGCGGCGAGCGCAACGAAGCCCAGGGCGCGCCGGGCCGCGGAGTCCTGCACCGGCCCTCGGCGCGAAAGCCAGAAGGCCGCCACCAGCACGGCGACCGTCGCCACCGCGACGGCGAGCACGCGTGGGTCGCGGGAGTAGCAGCCGAAGACGCTGCCCAGACCGTAGCGGACGCGATCGTGGAGCGTCTCCCAGGTGGTCTGCAGCGGCTGCGGCGCCGGCTCCGCCGAAGCCGACACGGTCCACGCCACCGCCCAGCCGAGCGCGGGCAAAAGGGCGCAGGCCGAGAGCAGCACCCGCGAAGGCGCCCGGGTGGTGGCCAGCACCGCCACCGCCGCGAGCAAGCCGAGCACCAGGAAGGCAAAGGCGTGCGTCGCCACCGTGAAGAGCGCCAGCAGCGCCAGCGCCACCGCGTCGCGAGGGCGGCCAAAGACCGCGCAGCGCCGCGCCAGGGCGACGCCGAGGAGGATCAGCGGCAGCGACACGACGTAGGAGACGAATCCGTACCAATAGACGAACGAGAGCGCCGCCGGAAACGCGGCGAGCGCGATCTCGTCCGGCCTGCCGAAGGCGCGCAGGACCGCCAGCGCCGCCCAGGGGAACGCCACCAGCGCGATCGCGAGGAGGAACCGGAGCCCGCCTTCGGGACCGAGCAGGCGTGCCGCCGCGTGCGCGACCAGGTGCGGCAGGGCGTATGGCGTCGAGAGCGTGACCCGGAAGCGGCCGTCGAGGTTGAAGGCGGGGTCGCCGATGTGGCTCCAGATGGCGTGCAGCGCCACGTGCTGGGGGAAGTCCACCAGCGGCAGGTAGGCCGGCACGAGCGGCACCAGCGCGAGCGCGGCGGAGCAGGCCAGCATGAGGGATGTGACGCGCCGCGATGGCATTGGCCGCAACCGCGGCAATCTAGGGCGCGGCGGCCGCCTGCGCAGGAGGTGTCCGATCCTCGAACCGGCGACGAGCGCTCTGGTTGATCAGCCGACAGATGCGCCGCGTGCGGCTGCACCCCGGGAGCCCGTGCATAGCTTCCCGCCATGCGCCGTCCCGTCCTCAGCCTGGTGTTGCCCATCTTCAACGAGGAATCCGTCATCCCGGAGCTCCACGCACGGCTCCAGGAATTCCTTCGCCAGCTTGGCCTTACGGCCGAGGTCATCTTCGTCGACGACGGCTCCCACGACCGCTCGCTGGAGATGCTGCGCGCGCTTGCCGCTGCCGAGCCCCGCTACCGCGTGCTCTCTTTCGCCCGCAACTTCGGCCACCAGGCCGCCATCACCGCCGGCCTCGACCATGCCCACGGCGAGGCGGTGGTGGTGATGGACGCCGACCTGCAGGACCCGCCCGAGGTGGTGCAGGAGATGGTGGCGAAGTGGCGCGAGGGCTTCGACGTGGTCTACGGCCGGCGCCGGTCGCGCCAGGGCGAGACGCGCCTCAAGCTCCTCACCGCACGCTGGTTCTACCGCCTCTTTGCCCGCCTCATTCCCATCGAGGTGCCGCTGGACACCGGCGATTTCCGGCTGATGAGCCGGCGCATCGTGCTTGTCCTGCGCGAGCTGCGCGAGGCGCACCGGTTCATCCGCGGGCTGGTGGCGTGGCTCGGGTTCAAGCAGACGGCGGTGCTCTACGACCGGCCTTCCCGCTTCGCCGGCGAGACCAAGTTCCCGTTGGCCAAGATGCTGCGCTTCGCCATCGACGGGATCACCTCGTTCAGCATCCTGCCGCTGCGCTTCGCCACCTGGCTGGGGATGTTCATCAGCGTCTGCAGCGTGGCGGTGGCCATCTGGGCGACCCTGGCGCGCTTCGTCTTCCACGCCACCGTCCCCGGCTGGACGACCGTGATCGTGATGGTCTCGCTCCTGGCGGCGGTGCAGCTGATCATGACCGGCATCCTCGGCGAATACATCGGCCGCATCTACGAGCAGGTGAAGCTGCGTCCGCTCTACGTCCTCTCCGAGCTGATCAACTGCGCGGAGGAGGCGGTCAACGACGCGCCCGAGCCGAAGACTCCTCGAGTTTCACTGCTTGCGTCCCCAGGCGTAGACCTGCGCGCCGAGCGGTAGCCAGCGAAGCCACGGCTCGAGAGCCCGCAAGAGCCGCAGCGGCCGCGGGAAGAAGACGATGTGATCGAGGCTGACGGCGGCGAGGCCCGCGCCCCGGAGCAGGCGCTTCACCTCTCCGGGAAAGAGGAGCTGCGCGCCGTCGTCGAAAGGGCAGGCGGACACCACCCGTCGGGTGATTGGATTCAGCCGGTTGTGCTCGAAGACGATCAAGCTGCCGTTCGGCGAGAGCGCAGCGGCCAGCTTCCGCAGAAGGCCTGCCCTCTGCCCGGCGGGCACATGGTGGAGCACGTTCGCCAGGATGACGGCGCCGTAATGCGAGTCGGGGATGGCGTCCATGCGATCGAGGAAGCGCGCGGAGGGCGCGCGGAGCCGGGCCAGCTTCAAGCTCTCCGCCGACGGATCGTAGCCGTCGACGCGCGGAAAGGACGAGATCAAGAGGGCGGTCAGGGTCCCGACGCCGCAGCCGAAGTCGAGGACCGGCTGCGCGAAGCCGCGGCCCAGCAGGCGCTCGAGGATCCGGAGCTTGTAGCGGGCGAAGTACGACGGGTCCTCGCCGCTGGGACGGACGTTTTGCGCGTGCACCTGCTCGTACGTCGCGGCGTGCTTGTCGAAATCGCCCGGCAGGCTCATGTCCTACGCCCTTCCTCGACACCGCCCGAGCCCGGCGGGAAAACGGCGCCCGGGCGACCGGGCGCCGGGTGGGTCAATCGTGGCGGTCGTGATCGCCGTGATCGCGATCGCGGTCGCGGCGCTCGTCGCCGTCGCGGCCGTGGTGATGGTCGTGCTTCTCGCGCTTCAACTCCTCGCGCTCTTCCTTCCAACGCGCGTGCTCGGCCCTGCGCTCCTGCTTCCACTCGCGGTGCTCGCGCTGCCACCGCTCGCGGTCGAGCCGCCGGTACTGGCCGGGCGGGATCCGGGTGAGCATCACCGGGACGCGCTGCGGCGCGATCCAGACCCACGAGCGCCGGTGATCGCGGGCGCGATACCAGTGCGGTCCGCGCCGCACCCAGTACCAGCCGTCGACGAAGTACACCTCCTCGTCGAGGCCCGAGACCACCTGCACGCCGGGCTGCACCACCACCATGGGCGGCAGCACCGCGGGAAGCCCCATCGTGATCTGCACCTGCACCTGTGCGTGCGCCGGCGCGGCGGAGAGCAGCGCGGCAATGACGGTTGCGGAGAGAATTTTCATGGGCTGGAGAATCTTCTGCCGGCGCCACGGCGGGCAAGGATTCTCCACGGCCACAGATGTGCGCCCCGGGGCCCGTGCGCCGCACATCGCCACGGCGCTAGGGACCGTGTGCGCCGGCGAACGACGCCGGTCGCGAGAGCTGCGACAACTCGTCGGGCCGATCGAGCGAGATGCCCAGGTCGCGCAAGAGGCCATCCTGGAGTGAGTAGATCCATCCGTGCACGGAGAGGGCCTGCCCGCGCGCCCACGCGTCCTGCACCACGGTGGTGCGGGCCACGTTGCGCACCTGCTCCAGCACGTTGAGCTCGCAGAGCCGATCGACGCGCTCCTCGTGGTTGCGGCCGGCGAAGTCGTCGTGGTGCCGCGCCGCCACGTCCTGGACGTGTCGGAGCCAGTTGTCGATCAGTCCGTGCGGCGAGCGCTCCAGCGCCGCGCGCACGCCGCCGCAACCGTAATGACCGGTCACCATCACGTGCCGCACCTTGAGGATGTCCACCGCGAACTGCAGCACGGAGAGGCAGTTCAGATCGGTGTGCACCACCACGTTGGCGACGTTGCGGTGCACGAATACCTCGCCCGGCGGCAGATCGACGATCACGTTGGCGGGCACGCGGCTGTCGGAGCAGCCGATCCAGAGATATGACGGCGCCTGCTGCTGCGCGAGCCGCTGGAAGTAATCCGGGTCCCGCTGGCGGACGTCCGCCGCCCAGGCGCGGTTCCGATCGAGGAGCTCTTGCAGCGGTTTCATGGTTCACCACACCTTGCAGGGCTTTTCCCGCGCCATCGGCGCCCCCGCCTTGCAGGAGAAGGCGCGGCCGAACTCGGGCAGGTTGGCCACGATGCCGTTGATGCGGTACTTGCCCGGCGAGTGCGGGTTGGTGACCGCGCTGACGCGCAGGTTCTCCGGGCGCTGGTTCTCGCAGGCCCACTGCGCGAAGCCGATGAAGAAGCGCTGGTCCGGGGTGAAGCCGTCTTGCGCCTTCAGCTGGCGGTCGCCCACGTCCTTCTTCCAGGCGATGTAGGCCAGCAGCGTGCCGCCCAGGTCGGCGACGTCCTCTCCCGAGGTCAGCTTCGAATTGATCTTGATGTCGTCGACGATCAGGTACTGCGCGAACTGGTCGCGCACGCACTGGATGCGCTCCTCGAAGTTCTTCGCGTCGTCCTTGCTCCACCAGTCCTTGAGGTTTCCCTCGGCGTCGAACTGGCGGCCTTCGTCGTCGAAGCCGTGGGTCAGCTCGTGGCCGATGGTGGAGCCGGTGTTGCCGTAGTTGGGCGCGTCGTCCAGGCGCGGATCGTAGAGCGGCGGCTGGAGCACGCCCGCGGGGAAGTTCACGTCGTTCATCTGCGGGTTGTAGTAGGCATTGACGGTGGGCGGCGTCATCCCCCACTCGGTCCTGTCCAAGGGCTTGCCGATCTTGCCCAGCTGCCGCCGCGACTCGAAGACGGTGGCGCGCTCCACGTTGCCGAAGTAGTCGTCGCGCTTGACCACGACCGGCGAGTAGTCGCGCCACTTGTCGGGATAGCCGATCTTGTTGCGGATCGCGGCCAGCTTGGCGATCGCCGCCTGTTTGGTCTGCGGGCCCATCCAGTCGAGGCGCTGGATCTCCTGCTGCATCGCCTCCTCGATCAGGCGGGTCATCTTCTGCGTGTCCTCCTTGGTCTTCGGCGCGAAGGTCCTGCGCACGAACTCCTCGCCCAGCGCCTCGCCCAACATACGGTCGACGTTGCGCACGCAGCGCTTCCAGCGCGGCGGCATCTCGGCCACCCCGCGCAGCACCTTGGAATGGAAGTCGAAGTGCGCCTTGACGAAGGCGCTGGAGAGGAACGGGGCGCGGGCGTTGGCGAGGTGGAAGTGCAGATAGGTCTTCCAGTGCGCGAGGCTCTCGGAGTGGAGCAGCCCCTCCAGCGACTTGAAGAAGCCGGGCTCCGTCACGTTGACGCTGTCCACGCCTGTCAGCTTCACCGCGGCCAGGTAGCGGTCCCAGCTCAACGAGGGCGTCAGGGCCTGCAGCTCGGCGCGGGAGAGCTTGTGGTACAGCTTGTAGGGGTCGCGCCGGTCCACGCGCGTGAGTGACGCCCTGGCCAGCTCCGTCTCCATCTTCAGCACCGTCTTCGCGCCGCCGATCGGATCGCGATCGCGCGAGAACCGCAGCATCTGCTCGACGTACTGCTGGTACTTCGCGCGGATCTCCTTCGACCTGTCGTCCTCCTTCAGGTAGTAGTCCCGGTCGGGCAGCCCCAGGCCGCCCGCGTCGAGGAAGGCGATGACCTGGGTGGCGTCGCCGAAGTCCTGATCGCTGCCGAACCCGAACACGACCTCCTTGCCGGCGGTCGACAGATGCGCGAGCGGGAGCATCGTCGCCAGCTCCCCCGTGTTGTGCAGGGCGTCGACCCTCACCAGTTGGGAGAGCAGGGGCCCGGCCCCGAGCCGTTCCAGCGCGGGCTCGTCCATGCAGGAGGCGAAGAAGTCGCCGATCTTCTGCTGCACCGGCGTGCGCTCCCCGCCGCCGCGAGCCGCGGTCTCGAGGATGCCCCAGAGCAGCTGCTGGTTCTCGTCGGTGAGCTTGCCGTAGACGCTCCAGCTCGCCTGGTCGGGCGGGATGGGGTTCTGCCGCAGCCAGCCACCGCAAGAGTACTGGTAGAAGTCGGCGCAGGGATCGGCCGACTTGTCCATCGCCTTGACGTCGAGGCTGGGCGTGTAGGGCAGCTCTTGAAGGGGATGTTTTTCCTGGGCAGCGGCGGCGAGGATCAGTGCGGCGACGAAGGGCGTCATGGGCCGCACACTCTAGCAGGGTGCGGTAGTCTCCGGCCGGGAGGGGGAATCGATGGCGGAACCGGGAGCCGGCGGGCGGATCGAGCACATCCACGTCGCGGATCGGGCGGGCGAGCCGATGCGGGCGGTGGAATCGGTCCGGGTCCTCGCCGGTGTGGGCCTGGAAGGCGACCGGTATGCCAGAGGGCTGGGCCGGTTCTCGGGCGATCCGGGCACCGGCCGCGCCCTGACCCTGATCGAGGCCGAGGTGCTGGACGCGCTGCGCTCCGATTCCGACCTCGATCTCCGCCCCGGCGAAGCGCGCCGGAACCTGACCACGCGCGGGGTGGCGCTGAACGCCCTGGTGGGACGCCGCTTCCGCGTGGGCGGCGTGCTCTGCCTGGGGACGCGCCTGTGCGAGCCTTGCAAGTACCTCGAGGGCCTGCTCGACGAGTCCATCGTGGTGCCGATGACCCACCGGGGCGGCTTGCGCGCCGATATTCTCGAGGACGGGGAGATCCGGGTTGGGGACGAGGTGCGGCCCGAGTAAGCAATTTCAGCGGGTGAGCAGCGGCAGCAGCCAGATCGACGCCGAAGCCGCCACGAGCAATGCCCACACCAGGGCCATTTCTCTGTTCGACGGGGCGTCTGTCATCGGGGATGCCTCCTGCCCAGATAACACCTGTCCGCGCCGGATGGGACAGAAAACGAGAACCATTGTTCAAATCCGGAAGCGGCGGTCACGTCCGCCGTGGCGATGACAGCAGGACGGGCATCCAGAAGACCAGAGCCACTGCCGCCGCGGCGACGCTCCAGAGCGGCGCGACGGCGCCCTGGTGCCACCTGTCGAACTGCTCGAGGGCGCCGCGGTCGGCGAGCCAGGCGAGCGTGGCGATGCGGGCCGCGTTGCCCGCGAATCCCACCGCCAACGCCGTGACCAGGAGCCAGAGCTTCTGCGACGCCGTGGTCCGGAGGATGGCGGTGGCCACCCCCGCCAGGACCAGCAACTCGGCCATCTGCCCGAGGCCGGAGCAGCCGCTTTCGACTTCGAGCACGGAGGAGGGCAGGTGCAGGTTCACCCCCTCGCGCCACGCCGGCACGCCCGCAGCCCCGAGCCAGGCGCGAGCGGCAGCAGCCGTCAGGAGCGAAGGGTCGAGCAGCTCGCGGACGGCCAGTGGAGGCGGAATGGCCAGCGGCAAGATCAGGATCGCCAGCCAGCGGCTGCAGCGTACCGCGGCGCGCGGGCCGCGAAAGAGGGCGATGCCGGCGCCCGCGAGGAAGGGCGCGAACCGGTGCAGGGGGTGGTAGTACTGCGGCACGAGCTCCAGGCAGGCCGCGGCCGCGAGGATGGCGCCGGCCACTCTCCACCCGCGAGCACCGCGCTCCCCCTGGTCGGGTCCGGCCGCCACCGCGGCCAGAAGCCAGCAGAGGGCGACGGCGAACCAGAAGTCGTCGGTTGCGAACTGCGAACGAACGGCGAGCAGCGTTTGCACCGCGCCGACGCCGAGCAGGGCGACAGAGACGCGGAGCCGCGGCTGCCCGGCAGCGGTCCCTACTTGCGCTTCGCCCAACGGAACCCGCAGAGCACTGCCGCGCCCGTGGCGATGCCGGCGAGCGTCAGCGGCTCCGGCGCGGTACGGTGCGGCGGCGGTGAGTGGGGTCCTTTGGCGAGTGCTGCGCCAGCACAGACGAACACCACCGCGGCAAATGCGGCCCCTGCGACTTTCTTCGAACGGAGAATCTGCACGGCGTCCCC
>DASRTX010000153.1:0-3228 GCA_035655715.1 Myxococcales bacterium
GGTCTGCACGCCACGCTCGGCCTGCCCTTCGCGGGCGGCGCGACGCTGAAGGGCACCGTGCAGTTCGTCTATCCCACCGTGGACGAGAAGACGCGCTCCGTCCGGGCGCGGCTGGTGTTCCCCAACGCGCAGCTCTCGCTCAAGCCGGGCATGTTCGCCGACGTGAAAATCGAAGTGCCGCTGGGCGCGCGCCTCTCCGTCCCCGACGACGCGCTGCTCGCGTCGGGAGAGCATCGCTATGCCTTCGTCAAGCGCGGCGAAGGAGCGCTGGAGCCGCGGGAGGTGAAGGTCGGGGTGGTCGCCGACTACACAGAGGTCCTCGCCGGCCTCGAGGAGGGCGACCAGGTGGCCACGCAGGCCACCTTCCTGCTCTCCAGCGAGGCGCAGCTGCGCAGCGCGCTGCCCCGCTGGAGCACCCCGTGATCGCCGCGGTGGTCTCGTGGTGCGCCCGCAACCGCCTCGCCACGCTGCTCTTGATCGCGTTCGCCACCGCATGGGGCGCGCTCTCGTTGCGCAGCACCGCGCTCGATGCAGTTCCGGATCTTTCCGACCGGCAGGTGATCGTCTACTCCGAGTGGATGGGGCGCGCTCCGGACCTGATCGAGGACAACATCACCTACCCGGTGGTCTCGTCGCTGCTCGGCTCGCCGCGGGTGACGGCGGTGCGCGGGCAATCGATGTTCGGCATGTCGTTCGTCAACGTCATCTTCGAGGACGGCACCGATCTCTACTGGGCGCGCAGCCGGGTGCTGGAGAAGCTCTCCAGCATCTCCAACCGGCTGCCGCAGGGGGTGACGCCGGTGCTGGGCCCCGACGCCACCGGCGTGGGCTGGGTGTTCGAATACGCGCTCACCGACAAGTCGGGGCGGACCACGCTGCAGCAGCTCCAGTCCATCCAGGACTGGAACCTGCGCTACGCGCTGCAGGCCGTTCCCGGCGTGGCGGAGGTGGCGAGCATCGGCGGCTTCGTCAAGGAGTACCAGATCGATCTGGACCCCGACCGGCTGGCCGCGCTCAACATCCCGCTCGCCACCGTGGTGAACATGGTGCGGATGTCCAACGCCGACGTGGGCGGGCGCGTGTTGGAGGTGAGCGGCGCCGAGCACTACGTGCGGGGCCGCGGCTACGTGAAGTCGCCCGCGGATCTGGAGAAGGTGGTGCTCGCCTCGCCCATGGGCACGCCGGTCCTGCTGCGCGACGTGGGGTCGGTGCGCCTGGGACCCGCGCAGCGGCGCGGGCTCGCCGAGCTGGACGGGGAGGGCGAGACGGTGGGCGGGGTGGTGATCGCGCGCTCGGGCACCAATGCCCTGGAGGTGATCGACGCGGTCAAGGCGCGCATTGCGGAGCTGGAGCCGACGCTGCCGCCAGGGGTCCACGTCGTTCCTACCTACGATCGCTCGCGGCTGATCCGCGCCAGCATCGAGACGCTGCGCGACACGCTGGTCGAGGAGTTGATGGTGGTGGCGCTGGTCATCCTCGCCTTCCTGCTGCACTTCCGATCGACGCTGATCCCGGCGCTGCTCCTGCCGGTCGCCATCCTGCTCGCCTTCATCCCCATGAAGCAGATGGGGCTCACCGCCAACATCATGTCGCTGGGCGGCATCGCCATCGCCATCGGAGCCATGGTGGACGCCGCCATCATCGTGGTGGAGAACGTGCACAAGCGGCTGGAGGCGTGGGAGCGCGAAGGCCGCAAGGAGCCCCGCGCCGACGTCGTGCTCTCGGGCTTGCTGGAGACGGGGCGGCCGATCTTCTTCTCGCTCCTGGTCATCACGGTGGCTTTCCTGCCCGTCTTCACGCTGGAAGGCGTGGAGGGTCGGCTCTTCTCGCCGCTGGCCTGGACCAAGACGTTCTCCATGGCGGCGGCGGCCATCCTCTCCATCACGCTGGTTCCCGCCGTCGCGTCGGCGCTGATCCGCGGGAGCATCCGCCCTGAGGAGCGCAATCCCCTCAGCCGGCTGCTGGGGGCCATCTACGACCCTGTCTGCCGATTCGCGCTGCGCTTCCGCTGGCCCGTGATCGGCGCGGCGCTGGTGCTCATGGCCGTCACCGTGCCGGTGGTGATGCGGCTGGGCAGCGAGTTCATGCCGCCCCTCAACGAGGGCACGCTGCTCTACATGCCGACCAGCGCGCCGGGGATGAGCGATGCGACCGCGCGCGACGTGTTGCAGCGCATGGACCAGGTGCTGCGGCGCTTTCCCGAGGTGACGCGCGTCTTCGGCAAGGCCGGGCGGTTCGACAGCGCCACCGATCCCGCGCCGCTTTCGATGTTCGAGACGGTGGTGGAGCTGAAGCCGCCCGAGCAGTGGCCGGAGGGCGAGGATTGGGACGCGCTGGTGCGCAAGCTGGATGGCGCGATGCAGTTTGCCGGCATGCCCAACACCTGGTGGATGCCCATCCAGACCCGGACCGAGATGCTGGCCACCGGCATCCGCAGCCCGCTGGGCGTCCTGGTTCTGGGGCGCGACACGCGCGTCATCGATCGCATCGGCGGCGAGGTGGAGGCTGCGCTGCGCGAGGTTCCCGGCACGCGCAGCGCCTTCTCCGAGCGCATCGGCGGCGGGTACTTCCTCGACTTCGACGTCGACCGCGATCGCGCCGCGCGCTTCGGGCTCAACGTGGGCGACGTCGAGGAGGCGGTGGAGACCGCGGTCGGCGGCCTCACCGTCGCGACGACCGTCGAGGGACGCGAGCGGTATCCGGTGACGGTGCGCTATGCGCGCGACTTCCGCTCCGACCTCCAGGCCCTGGGGCGCGTGCGCGTGGCCACCCCGGAGGGAGCGCAGATCGCATTGAGCCAGGTGGCGAACCTCCAGCTGCGCACGGGTCCCTCCATGCTGCGCGACGAGAACGGCCAGCTCGCTGGATATGTCTTCGCCGACACCGCACGGCCGATCGACGACTACGTGCGCGACGCGCGCAAGGCGGTGGCGGAGAAGGTGAAGGTTCCTCCGGGATACCGG
Source organism: Myxococcales bacterium (assembly GCA_035655715.1). Lineage (GTDB taxonomy): Bacteria > Myxococcota > Myxococcia > Myxococcales > 40CM-4-68-19 > 40CM-4-68-19. Next base: position 2,964 of record DASRTX010000153.1, read on the forward strand.
CTGGAGTGGGCGGGCCAGTATCGCTACCTCGAACGCGCGAAGGCCCGCCTCGCTTTGGTCGTGCCTGTCACGCTCTTCATCATCTTCCTGCTGCTCTACTTCAACTCGCGCAGCACGGTGCAAGCGTTGCTGGTCATGCTGGCGGTGCCCTTTTCGCTGGTGGGCGCCTTCTGGCTGCTCTGGCTGCTTGGCTACAATCTCTCCGTCGCGGTCTGGGTGGGGCTCATCGCGCTGGCCGGCCTCGACGCCGAGACGGGCATCGTCA
>DASRTX010000154.1:0-5057 GCA_035655715.1 Myxococcales bacterium
ACGTCGGCCCAGCTGAGCGGTGGAGCGAATCCTCCTCCGTCCGCCGAGTGGGCGAAGGGGATGTCCCCGCCGTCGGTGAAGTCCGAGAAGAGCCGGATTCCGGTCGGGCGCACGCCGAGGCGGCGCCAGGCCAGCCTCGACACTCCCGCGCGCTCCGCCGGAACTCCGCCCAAGGCAATCCGCGGCACGCCGCGGATGATCGATCGCATCGCATGCTGGAGGTCCATCGCGGGAACATGCGGCGCGCGGGCGCCGATGCAACCCGGCAGGGTAGAGTGCGCTCCCATGCGCGTGGCGGTGATCGGACACGTGGAACACATCACGCTCGGGCGCGTGCCGACCGTGCCCGGGCCCGGCGACATCGCACACTTGATGGCGCCGCGCTTCTTCCCGGGCGGCGGAGGCGGCGTGGCGTTCTTCCAGCTCACGCGTTCGGCGGCCGAGGTGCTGCTCTTCACCGCGCTGGGCAACGATGAGGGCGGGCGGCAGGTGGCCGAACGGCTCGCGAGGGCGCGCGCTGTCGTGCACGCGGCGCCGCGCGACGTGCCGCACACGCGAGATGTGGTGATGATCACGCCGGACGGCGAGCGCACCATCGTCGTGGTGGGCGAGCCGCTGCACCCCGAGCGCGCCGACCCGCTGCCGTGGGAGACGCTGGGCTCGTGCGACGCCGCCTACTTCACCGCGCAGGACCCTGCAGCGCTGGCCGCGGCGCGCGCCGCGCGAATGCTCATGGTGACGGCGCGGCGAAGGGCCGCCCTGCTCCGCTCCGGCGTTCGCCCCGACGTCGTCGTGGGCAGCGCGCTGGATCCGCGCGAGGCGTGCACGCTGGCGGATTTCCCGCCGGAGCAGCGACCCGCTGCGCTGGTGCTGACCGCAGGCGCCGCGGGAGGGACGGTGCATACGGCTGACGGAGTCCAACGCTTCGCCGCGCCTCCGACGAGCGGAAGTCCGACCGGGTCGTACGGTGCGGGCGACAGCTTCGCCGGCGCGCTGACGTACTTCCTCGCCGCCGGCCTGCCGGTCCTCGAGGCTTGTACCCGCGCTGGCCGGTTCGGCGCCGCCGTGCTCGGTTCGCTGGATCCCCTGGAGGCACAGGCATGGCTCGGCTGAGCTGGGAGCAGGTGTGCAGCTTCCGCGTCCGGCGGCAGCAACTCCATGAGCGCGCTCCTGCGGGACGGATGCTGGAGGTGGCGGCGCGCATCGGCGGCCTGCACGCGCAGGTGCTCTCCTCCGCCGAGCTGACGCTCTGGGCGCGCGTCGAGGGGCTCTCGCGCACCGCGGTCCGCGACGCGCTCTGGCGCGACCGGACGCTGGTGAAGATCTGGGCGATGCGCGGGACGCTGCACCTGGTGCCTTCGTCCGAGTACGGCCTCTGGCAGGCAGCGCTGAGCAACTACAAGCACTATCTGCAGCCGGCGTGGCTGCGGCGGTTCGGGATGACGGCGCGGTTGCACGAGCGCCTCGCCCGCGCCGTCGAGGCCGCGCTGAAGGGCGAAGTGCTCACGCGCGCCGAGCTGGCCACCGCGGTGTTCCGGCATACGAAATCGGCGGCGATGCGCGAGTGGGTGCTGCAGAGCTGGGGATCGATGCTCAAGCCAGCCGCGTACCAGGGACGGCTTTGCTTCGGGCCGAGCGCGGGACAGAACGTGCGCTTCGCGGGACCCTCCTCCTGGCTCGGCCCCTATGAAGCCGGCGACCCGGAGGAGGCGCTGCGCGAGATGGGGCGGCGATTTCTCGCAGCGCACGGTCCGGCGGCACGCAACGACCTGGCGCGCTACTGGCATCTCACTTCGAAGCAGGCCGGCACGCTGATCGAAGCCTGCGGCGCCGAACCGCTGGACGTCGAGGGCGAGCCGATGTGGATGCTGCCGCAGGACCTCAAGGAGGCGTCGCGCGGCAAACCGGCGCGGTCCGTTCGGCTCTTGCCGGCGTTCGATCAATACGTCATCGGCGCCAGCCGCCATGCCGAGAAGCTGATGCCGGGACCCTTTCGCGCCCGCGTCTACCGCCAGCAGGGCTGGCTTTCGCCGGTGCTGCTGGTGGATGGCCGCATGGAAGGAGTCTGGCGCGGGGAGCGCAAGGGGAAGACGCTGTCGGTGCGCATCGAGCCGTTCAGGAAGCTGCCGCCGGCAGTGCGCCGCGCCGCGGAATTGGAAGCAAAGCGGCTCGCCGACCACGTCGGGGCCGAGCTCCGGCTCGAAGGCGTGACGTAGGACGAAGACCTGGCTGGCTGACCTCACACCGCCGGCGCGGTCTCCACGCGCGGCTTCCGCGCGAAGCGCTCCCGCAGCGTCTCCATGAACGTATAGAAGACCGGCGTCACGTAGAGGGTCAGCATCTGCGAGAAGACCAGCCCTCCGACCACGGCGAGGCCCAGCGGCCGCCTCGACTCCGCGCCCGCTCCGAACCCCAGCGCGATGGGCAGCGTGCCCATCAGGGCCGCGAAGGTGGTCATCATGATCGGCCGGAAGCGGACCACGCAGGCCTCGTAGATGGCGTCGGTGGGCGACTTGGCGGGATCGGTCTTCTGCGTCTCCAGCGCGAAGTCGATCATCATGATGCCGTTCTTCTTCACCAGGCCCACCAGCATGATCACGCCGACGAAGGCGTAGATGGACAGCTCGGTGCGGAAGACCAAGAGCGTGAGCAGCGCGCCGAACCCGGCGAACGGCAGGGCGGAGAGGATGGTCAGCGGGTGGATGAAGCTCTCGTAGAGCACGCCCAGCACCAGGTAGATGACGGCGATGGCCAGGATCAGCAGCATGCCCAGCCCCTGCAAGGATGACTGGAACGCCTGCGCCGTCCCCTGGAAGCTGGTGCTCACCGTCGCGGGCAGCGTCTGCAGCGCCAGCCGGTTGACCTGGTCCACCGCCTCGCCGATGGAATGCCCGGGCCGCAGGTTGAAGGAGATGGTCACCGAGGGAAGCTGCCCCGCATGCTGGATGGTGAGCGGCCCCAGGTCCTGCGTCAGCGTCGCCACCGCCGACAAGGGCACCAGGGCGCCGCCGCTGGAGCGCACGTAGATGAGCGGCAGCGCCGAGGGATCGGCCTGGTACTCCGGCAGCAGCTCCATGATCACCTGGTACTCGTTGGTGGGCGCGAAGATGGTGCTGATCTGCCGCGACCCGTAGGCAGTGTAGAGCGCCGTCTCCACGGCGGCGGGGGTCACCCCCAGCGCCGACGCCTTGTCGCGGTCGATGTTCACCTGGACTTGAGGGTTCTTGAGCTGCAGGTCGCTGTTCACGTCCTGCATCGACTGCAGCTGGCGCATCTTCTGCTCCAGCTGCGGCGCCACGCGGTATAGCTCGCGGGTGTCGGCGTCCTGCAAGGTGAACTGGTACTGGGCCTTGGTGAACTGCCCGCCGATGCGGATGGGCGGCGGGTTCTGGAGGAAGGCTCGCATCCCGGGGATGCCGGACAGCTTTGGACGCAGCTCGTTCATCACCTCGTCAGCCGACAGCTTGCGCTCGCTGCGCGGCTTGAGGTGCATGAAGATGATGCCCTGATTCGAGCCCGTGGCGCCGCGGGACCCGGCGCTGGACATGAACTCCTGCACGTTGGAATCCTGGCGGATGATCTCCGCCATCTGCCTCTGGTTCTTCACCAGCGAGTCGAAGGAGATGCCCTCCTGCGACTCGGTGAAGGCGATCAGCATGTTGACGTCTTCGCTGGGAAGGAAACCCTTGGGTACGGCCACGAAGAGGGGCACCATGGCCACCAGCACCACCAGCGAGAACACCAGCACCAGCGCCCGGTGCGAGAGCGACCACTTCAGCCCGCGCTCGTAGACACGCAGCATCCAGTCGAAGCCGCGCTCCGAGAGCTGGTAGAGCCTGCCGTGCTGCACCTTCTCGTGCGGCTTGAGGAAGCGGCTGCAGAGCATGGGCGTGAGCGAGAGCGAGATGAAGCCGGAGACCAGGATGGAGGCGCCGATGGCCACCGCGAACTCGTGGAAGAGCCGCCCCACGATGCCGCCCATGAAGAGCACGGGTATGAACACCGCCGCCAGCGAGATGGTCATCGAGACGATGGTGAAGCCGATCTCGCGGGCGCCCTTGAGCGAGGCTTCCATCACTCCTTCGCCCATCTCCATGTGGCGGACGATGTTCTCCAGCATGACGATGGCATCGTCCACCACGAACCCCACGCTCAGGGTCAGCGCCATCAAGGAGAGGTTGTCGAGGCTGTAGCCCAGCAGGTAGAGCACGATGAAGGTGCCCACCAGCGACATGGGCAGGGCCAGGCTGGGGATCACCGTGGCGCGCACGTTGCGCAGGAAGAGGAAGATCACCAGCACCACCAGCGCCAGCGTCAGCGCGAGCGTGAACTTCACGTCCGTCACCGACTCGCGGATGGACTCGCTGCGGTCGTAGAGCACGTGCATCGACACCGACGCCGGAAGCTGCTGCTGCACCTGCGGCACCATCTTCAAGACCGATTGCGCCACCGCCACGGTGTTGGTGCCGGGCTGCCGCTGGATGGCGAGGATCACCGAGCGTTGATCCACGAACCACGCCGCGGTCTTGTTGTTCTCCACGCTGTCCAGCACGCGGCCCAGCTGCTCCAGCCGCACCGGGTTGCCGTTGCGATAGGCGACGATCAAGTTGCGGTAGCTCTTGGCCTGCGTGAGCTGCCCGTTGGCCTGCACCGTGTACGCGGTGCGCGGCCCGTACAAGGTCCCGGTGGGCAGGTTGACGTTCTGGTCGCTGACCGCATTGGCCACCTCGTCGATGCCGATGCCGCGCGTGGCCAAGGCCTTGGGGTCGACCTGGAGTCGGACGGCATACTTCTGCGAGCCGTAGACCAGCACCTGCGCCACGCCGGAGATGGTGGAGATGCGCTGCGCCAGCATGGTCTCGCCGTATTCGTCCAGCTCGGAGAGCGGCAGCGTGGCGGAGGTGAGCGCGAGGTAGAGGATGGGCTGATCGGCGGGATTGACCTTCTGGTAGCTGGGCGGCGTGGGCAGGTTGGGCGGCAGCTGTCGCGCCGCCGCCGCGATGGCCGCCTGCACGTCCTGCGCCGCCGCGTCCAGGCTGCGCGAGAGGTTGAACTGC
>DASRTX010000155.1:0-2327 GCA_035655715.1 Myxococcales bacterium
CGCCAATCTCAAGAAATAGAAGAGACGTGGCCGCCGCCAGATGATGCGGGTCTCCGGCGCTCCGGAGGTCCGCATGATCGCGCGGGTTCACCGATGGGCCGGATTGACCATCTGCCTCGCCCTCGCCGCGCCGGTGCGAGCGGAGGCGCCCGCTGAATCGGAGGGGTTCCACGGCGGTTTGTCGGCGGGGCTCGGTCTCGCCTACAACCTGCTCGGAATCCGCGGCGAGATGGGCAGCAACCACCTGGGGGTCTTCGCCGGGATTGGTTTTCTCGGCCGCACGCAGGGCAGCACCTTGACCGCCTCGGAACCCACCAGCTTCTCGGCCGGGGCGCGATGGTACTCGGGAGTGCGCCAGGGCGTCTTCGTCTCGCTGAACCTCAACTGGACGTGGTGGTCGGAGTACTACAGCGTCGACGACCGGTTCAGTCCCAACCCCCGCATCTTTCCCGGCCGGCTCTTCACCGCGACCGCCACCGCCGGATACCGGTGGCGGTTTCGGGCCTTCTTCCTCGAGGCGGGTCTGGGCGGCGGCCTGTATCGGCAGCAGGAGCCGTTGAGCGATTTGTCTGCCAACCCCAATCCGGCCGGGCCGCAACCAGCGCCGACGACGGGAGCGATCCCCGACGTCACGCTCGGCCTTGGCTTCGACCTCTGACGCTACGCTCAGGTCGCGGGGCGGCGGCGGGGCAGTTCGCGGATGGTGCCGTAGAAGCGCACCGCGGCCTGACCGGCGCGCTGCAGATCGCGGTTGTTGAGGAAAGCGACCACGGGCGACGCGATCACCGGCACCGCCCGGCCCAGCTGCGCGAGCCCGCGCTTGGTCAGCGCCTTCTCGGCGATGCGCGCCAGCAGCTTGGGGCCGGCGCGGCCTGCCAGGTTCACCGTGTCTGCGCCGTTGGAGTAGCCCAGCACCTCGAAGACTTCGTCGCGGGCGCGATCGGATTTCAGATTTACGCGGTGGAGCAGCGCGATCTCCATGATCAGCGTGAGCTGCAGCGCGGTGACGAAGAGGAGGTCGGCGGGAACCAGCATCAGACCGAAGAGTCCGGAGACGGCGCCGCCGGTGGAGGCCCAGGCCTTCTTGGTATCGGTCAGACGTTGCGAGAGCTCCTGGACCGACGCGGCGGGGTACTTCTCCCGCAGCTCCTCGACGCGCTTGCGGCAGCGCGCGATCTCGCCCACGTAGACGCCCCAAAGGCGCTCCTTCGCTGCCGCGGCCAACATGGCTGCGGATTCTAACGCAGGCGGGGGATTCCCGCCGGGACCAGGAAGGAGCCGTCCTTGACGAAGTCCACGTCCACCGGCACGCCGGCGGGCGAGTCCACGTGCGCGGTGCCGCTGATGGTGTAGGTCGCGGTCTGGCCCGGGATCAGCGTCTGGTACACGGGTGAGGTGGGGCTGACCACGCCCTTGAGCTGCTGGGTGGTGCTGCCGTGGTCCGGCACTTCGAAGCCGGTTTGCGCGCCGTCGAACACCTGAACGCCCTGGAGCCGGAGCCGGTAGTCCACACCCGCGAGCGAGAGCGGAAACCCGTTGCCGTTGCTGGCGGTGAACTGAACGGTCACGGCGACGCCCGAGGGGTCCGGCGCCGCGCTCGCGCTGGAGGCGTCCAGCGTTGGAACGGTGAACCCGTGCGTGGCGATGGAATACAGATCCGGACAGCTCGGCGCGGAAGCGAGCAGGGCGCAAACGGCCAGCGAGGAACGGATCATCCATGCGGACACTAGGCACGCGGGCGGTGGTGCGGAAGCGGGGCGCGCAGGACTACGCCGGGCTGCAAACCTGGCGGAGGATGTCCAGCTCCTCCAGCGCCTTGCCGGCGCCGATCACCACGCTGGAGAGCGGGTCTTCGGCGAGGAAGACGGGCAGGCCGGTCTCCTCGCGCAAAAGCAGATCCAGGTTCTTGAGCAGCGCGCCGCCCCCGGCCAGCACGATGCCGCGGTCGGCGATGTCGCCGGCCAGTTCCGGCGGCGTGCGCTCCAGCGTCACCTTCACCGCCTCCACGATGGCGTTGACCGGCTCGGCCAGCGCGTCGCGGATCTCGTCGCTACTGACGGTCAACGTGCGCGGCACGCCGGCCACCAGATCGCGCCCCTTGATGTCCATGGTGAGGACCTCATCGGTGGGGTAGGCGTTGCCGATGCCCATCTTGATGAGCTCCGCGGTCCTCTCGCCGATGAGCAAATTGTACTTGCGCTTGATGTGCTGGATGATCGCCTCGTCCATCTTGTCCCCGCCCACGCGCACCGACTTGCTGTAGACGATGCCGGCGAGGCTGATCACCGCCACGTCGCTGGTGCCGCCGCCGATGTCCACGATCATGT
>DASRTX010000156.1:0-4747 GCA_035655715.1 Myxococcales bacterium
GGAGATCAACGTCGGCCGCGAGCCGCAGAAGGCCGGCGTGCTGCCGGAGGACGCCGCCGCGCTGCTGGAGCAGATCCGCGCCTTGCCGGGGCTGCGCTGCGAAGGGCTGATGTGCATTCCGCCGGCCTCCGGCGACCCGCGGCCGCACTTCCACGCGTTGCGCGGGCTGGCCGCGAAGCTGGCTCTCCCGGAGCTCTCGATGGGGATGACCGCCGACTACGAGGCGGCCATCGAAGCGGGAGCGACGCTGGTGCGCGTCGGCACCGCCATCTTCGGAGCGCGCGACTAGAGGGAGGGCTTTCCCGGCTCCGCGACCCGCAGCGGTCCGCTCCACATCTCCCAGACCGGCACGCCCATCAGCACCGCGAAGCCCAGCAGCATGCCCGCGCCGCTGATCGGGTAGAGCCACGCCAGCGCGCGGCCGCCCAGCAGCACCAGCCAGGGAGCGCAGAGGTGCAGCGCGGTGAGCGCGACCGCGGCCCCTACGATTCCGGTCTTGGCCTTCGCGCTGCGGCCGCTGAGCAGGAAGAGGTGCCCGACCACGAGGAGATACAGCGGCATGGAGAAGAGGTGGAAGTGCGTCACCTCCAGCAGCTTGCGCGGCTCGAGCGCCTGCTGGTAGTGCGCGATCAGGTTGGAGTAGAGCTGCGCCGGCGTGGCGCGGACGGCGAAGCCCACGATGCCGTCGTAGAGGCCGACGCAGCTCAAGAGGCCCGCGCCGGTGAAGGCGCAGAACGCGGTGTAAAGCACCTTCACCGGCCGCGGGAGCGCCGCGGCACGGGCGGTGGGCGAGGCGAATTCCCGCAACCGCTAGCCCTTCATCGCGTCCGCCGCCGTGACCTGCGTCGCCCCGTTGAAGAACTGCGCGGTGCCCTCCATGAGATATCCGACGCGCTCCCGCAGCGGCAGCGCCTCGAACTCGCGCCGGCTCAGCTGGCGCCCTCCGGGCAGCACCACCCGGTCGTACCCGACCGTCCGCGTCCCGCCAGTGTTCATCGCGTCCATCGGCAGCTCCTACCGGCCGGCCGCGTCCGCGGCGGCGCGATCGAGGACCGACGAGTTGCGCCAGGCGTTCTCCGACAGCGCCTCCAGCTCCGCCCCACGCTCCGCCATGACCCGCATGTCCTTGTCGCTCTTGCGGCAGGACATGATCAGGAAGGAGACGCAGAACACCACCCAGCCGGCGTGCTCGAGGAAGCGCCACCACTCCGGGTTGGCGATGCCGTAGACCGACTCGGGCCAGAGGATGCCGCGGAGGAAGTGGTCGGTGGCGACCACCGCCGCTCCCGTGACGATCACCGGCCAGTCCCGGTAGAAGGCGAGGAAGGCCAGCGAGCCGAAGACATGGAAGTGGGTCTCGATGCGGCCGCCGGTCAGGTGGATGAGCAGCGCCGACCAGAGCATCTGTCCCACCGCGATGGCATGGCGGGTGGCGACCTCGCCGGGCCGGGTGCGCGCCAGGTAGAACGGCACGCTTGTGATGGCGCCGCCGAGCAGGACGGCCACCCAGACGTGCAGGTGGATGGTCTTCTGCATCCCTTGCCAGGCGTAGGGCGAGACGACCCAGGCCAGCAGCACTGCGAACGCCCACTGGCCGATCATGAGCCTGGAAAAGAGGCGGTCGGTGTGGCGGAAGATCTCCTGCCTGCGCTTCTCGTACCGCTCCTCGGCCCGCTGCACGATGGCCTCCAGGGCCGCGCGGGTGTTCTCGATTGCCTTGACTGCGACGCTCATTGGTTTCCCCTTGGGACGGTGTGGTCCGCGTTCGCGACGCGGACTGGTTCTTGTTCGGAGAGGGCACATCCAAACACCGGCGCCTCGGCGCGGTCGGCCTTGCCGGTGGTGAGCAACGAGACGATCCTCTCGCGCCCGAAGCTGTTGCCCTCGTGGCCGCGGGCGGGCGTGATGCCGCCGTGGAAGAGCAGCTTGCCTGCGCGGTAGAGCGCCACCGTGCCGGAGGTGGAAATCCCGAAGCGGGCGGCCTCGGCGCCGCCTTCGTCGCGCAGCACGTGGACGCCGGCAATCCGCTCCGCGCTCGACCAGAGATCCGTCCGCGTGAACTCCGCGCCGGCCCCCGCGGGCGCGTCGAAGAGGACCCAGGCGTCGAGCCGATCGCCGTAGTGAGCCATCAGCCCGGCCAACTCGGAGATGGTGGCGCGCGTGCAGGCGCACTGCGGATGGGCGAAGAGCAGGAGCGTGTCGCGGTCGCCCGCCGCGCGCAGCTTGCTCGGCCGCGGCCAGGAGGTGGCCACCGCCGTCTCCGGGCCCGGCGTGAGCTTGTACTTCCAGAGGGCCACGAAGCCGGCCGCCACGGCCAGCGCCCAGACCGCGCAGAGCGCGAGGACGGTCTTTTGCGAGGCGCGACCCATTTGATCACGATACCGGAGGACACAGACCTGAGGTAAAAAATCGCAAATGCAACCATGGTTGTTGGTAATGAAATCGGTAATGGAGTGATCCGGGGTAAGCGCGGCGGAGGGTGGCGGACTCCACGCTGCGCGCGGTCCCACCTTGCCCCCGCCCGCCTCCGCCGCTATGTAGGGGCGCGTTTTCGCGGACGGAGGACGTCATGGCGTTCGTCGATCCACAGCTCCAGCAGCAGATCCGCGCCTTCAACGAGCGCGGGCAGCTGGGCCCCGACCCGCTGGCCGCGCGCTACGCGCAGCGCCGCGCCGGCTACTCGCTCTTCGCGCGGATGATGAGCGACGCCGACATCGAGGCGCTGCGCCCCTACGTCTTCTGCTACGGCGAGCTGCCGGCGAAGAAAAGCATCACCGTGCGCAACTTCGTCGCCGGCGAATGGCGCGCGCCGGCCTCGGGCGAGCACGCGACCATGACCTGCCCGGCGGACAAGCGCGTGCACCTCTTCGACGTGCCCGCCTCGGGCAAGCAGGACGTGGAGCAGGCGGTGGGCTTCGGCGACGGCGTCTGGAAGTCGCTGGCCTGGGCGGACGAGGGGCTCGCGTACCGCAAGTACGTGGTCCAGAACGTCTCCCGCATCCTCAACCACTACACCGAGGAGTTCCTGCACGAGATCCGCCAACAGATCCCCAAGACCAGGTTGGAGGCGGAGAAGGACTTCTTCGAGGCCAAGCGCGCCTGCGATCACCTGGAGGGCAGCTTCGAGGCGGCCATCAAGGGCGAGATGGTGCCGGACATGATGGCGGGCCAGCGGTACTGGCGCGACGCCTGGCTGCCGGCCGGCCTCGCCGCCATCATCACACCGATGAACTTCATCTGGGGCATCCCGATGATCCACCTCGCAGGGGCCTATCTTTCGGGCTGCCCCTGGATCCTCAAGGGCCATCCCTTCTCGGCGCTGACCAACACTTCGATGGTGCGGTGCTTCCTCGCCGCCGGCGCGGACCCGCGCTTCATCCAGAAAGTGGAGGGGTTCGGCAAGGGCATCGCCGACCTCGGCACCGATCAGCGCGTGGCGGTGGTGGCGGTGACCGGCTCGTCCGAAACCGCCCGCGCCATCTCCGCCGGCCGCGGCCTCAACCGCACCCGCTTCGAGGGCGGCGGCTGCAACTGGTCCTGGGTGGACGACGGCTACAGCGACGAGGAGCTGAACCGGATCGCGGCGCGGCTCACCTACGCCAAGCTGGGCCTCTCCTCGCACAAGTGCACCGGCCTGCACGGCGTCTCCGGCACGCGCGCGACGCTCGACCGCCTGGTGCCCTTGATCGCGGCAGAGATGGACCGCTGGCAGGTGGCGGATCCGCGTGCCCGGGACGCCAGCGACAAGACGCTGGGGCCGTTGATGGTGCACAAGGCGCAGACCGCGCTCGAGGTGGTCGCGCAGGCGCGCAAGGCCGGCCTCAAGATCGTGCGGGAAGGCGGCCGTGCCGGCGGCGACTACGGCCAGAACGCCGAGGCGGTCAAGCCGGCGCTGATCGACGGCGTGACGCCGGCCACCGCCCTGAAGCACGACTGGGACGGCAAGGGCGTGCGCGAGTACCGCATCGCCACCACCGAGCTGTTCATGCCGATTCTGGTGGCGATGGCGTTGCCTGTCTTCGAGGACTTCATCAGATTTTCGCTCTTCGAGAACCCGCACGATCTGGCCACCTCCATCTGGACGCGCGACGACCGCAAGCTCACGCGCGCGCGGCGGACGCTGGCCGGGATGATCAAGGAGAACGACGGCACCGACTCGGCGCTGGAATGGGAGGAGTTCGGCGCCTCCACCATCGGCGAGAGCGGGAACATGGGCGTGGGCGAGGTGCAGGCCACGGTGTCGATCTACACGCGGCGCCAAAAGGGCCGCCATTTCGTGTTCTAGATGCCCAGGATCTCCCTCGACGGCGACGCCCTCGACGCGCAGCCGGGCGACACCGTTGCGTCGGCGCTGCTGCGCAACGGCATCACCACCTTCACGCGGTCGATCAAGTACCACCGTCCGCGCGGCCCCTTTTGCCTTGCCGGCTCGTGCGGGCAGTGCCTGATGCGCATCGACGGGGTTCCCAGCCTGCCGGCCTGCCGCGTCGAGGCGCAGGAGGGGATGCGCTGCGAGCGGCAGAACGGGCCGCTCGGGGTGGAGAACGATCTCTTTCGCGCCTCCGACTTCCTCTTTCCCGAAGGGCTCGATCACCACCACCTGCTCACCGGCTCGCGGCTCCTGGGCCGGGTGGCGCTGGAGGTGGCGCGGAGGCTGGCAGGCCTGGGGGAGCTGCCGGATGCGGCGCGGCCTCCCGTGATCGGCGCGCTGCGGGCGGTGAAGCTGGTGGTCGTGGGTGCGGGTCCG
>DASRTX010000157.1:0-3668 GCA_035655715.1 Myxococcales bacterium
TTACCGAGGAACGCGGCCAGGAACAAGCGCGAGGACGCATCCGCCTTCCGCACCCGCTGCAGCTCGGCGGGGTCGCGGAGCTCTGCGTAGTCGATGCGCACGCCGTCCTCGTCCAGCTTGCCGCGGGCGATCTCCTCCAGCCGGGCCGCGTCGCGCTCGCCGCCGGTGAAGGCATGCCGGGCCGCCGAGAGCGCCTTCCACAGCGCGGTGGCGCTGCGCCGCTCGTCGGGCGAGAGGTAGGCGTTGCGCGAGGACATGGCCACCCCGTCGCTCTCCCGCACGATGGGGCGGCCGATCACCTCGACGCCCAGGTTGAGGTCGGCGTTCATACGGCGGATCACCGCCAGCTGCTGGTAATCCTTCTCTCCGAAGAAGGCTGCATCCGCGCGGCTGAGGGCGAAGAGCTTGGCCACCACCGTGCAGACGCCGCGGAAATGGCCGGGACGCCGCTCCCCACAGAGCGGCGCCGCCAGCAATCCGGGCTCCACGTAGGTCTGGAATGCAGCCGGATAGATCTCTTCCTGGGACGCGGGCGCGAAGACGAAGGTGGCGCCCGCCTCCGCGCACCGGCGCAGATCGCCGTCGAGATCGCGCGGGTAGCGCGCCAGGTCCTCGGAGGGTCCGAACTGGGTCGGGTTGACGAAGATGGTGACCGCCACCGCCGGAGCGCGCTGCGCCGCGGCCCGGATCAGCGACTGGTGGCCCGCGTGCAGGTAGCCCATGGTGGGCACCAGCGCGAGCTCGCCGTCGCGCCGCGCCTCCTGGCAGGCGCGCCGGAAGTCGTGCGCGGTGGCGATCAGCCCCAGGGTCATTTGACGCTCGAATAGAGCTGCAGCACGGGCGCCTGCTTCTCGCCGGAGAAGCTGTGCTCCTCGGCGGGGAAGGTGCCGTGCTTCACCTCGTCGTTGTAGCGGCTGACCGCGTCGCGGATCAGCACGCCGAGGTCGAGGTACTTCTTCACGAACCTGGGTGAGAAGTCGGGATTCATGCCGAGCAGATCATAGATCACCAGGACCTGCCCGTCGCATCCCGCGCCGGCGCCGATGCCGATCACCGGGATGCTGACGCTGCGGGCGATCTCGGCCGACAGCTCGGAGGGCATCATCTCGAGGATGATGGAGTAGCACCCCGCGTCCTCCAGCGCCTTGGCGTCGGCCAGCAGCCGCGCCGCCTTCTCCTCGCTCCGCCCCTGCACCACGTAGCCGCCCAGCTTGTGCACCGACTGCGGCGTGAGCCCGATGTGCCCCATCACGGGGACGCCGGCGCGAACGATGCGCTGGACGACCTCGGCATACTCGGCGCCGCCCTCCAGCTTCACGCTCTCCGCTCCGCCCTCGGCGGCGATGCGGACGGCGTTCTTCACCGCCTCGTCGGCGGAGGCCTGGTAGCTGCCGAAGGGCATGTCGCCGACCAGGTGCGCGCGCTGCACCCCACGCTTCACCGCGGCGCAGTGGTAGACGATCTGGTCCATGGTCACGGGCAGCGTGGAGTCGTGGCCCTGGAAGACCATTCCCAGCGAGTCGCCGACCAGGAGCACGTCGGTGCCGGCGCGATCGAGCAGCCTGGCGAAGGAGGCGTCGTAGGCGGTGAGCATGGTGATCCGCTCGCCGGCCTGCTTCATCTTGCGCAGCGTATTGATGGTGACCTTCTTCAAGGTTCACCTCCGTGGCATGTGGTCCCTCGCTGGTGCCTGCTTGCCTGGTAGCCCACCGGAAAGGTTGAGCTCCGGACAGCCCGGCTCGGGACAGATCGGTGCGACGAGCCAAAGGATAGCACCGGTCGGCCACGGCGCACCTGGGCTCGCCCAAACCAACCGGATTCCGGCGACTTACACGCGCGTGCCCATGGGCTGGTAATAGTGCGTCCCGCGCTTGATGGAGGAGATGGCGCGGGTCAGCTCCTCGAAGTCCTCTTCGCTCTCCACGAAGTCGATGTCGCTGGTGTTGATGACCAGGAGCGGCGTGTCGTCGTAGCGATGGAAGAAATCGTTGTAGGTGCGCGAGAGCTCGGCCAGGTAGTCCGCGTCGAACTTGCGCTCGAAGTCGCGGCCCCGCTTCTTGATGCGCGCGAGCAGCACCTCGAGCCTTCCCTGGAGGTAGATGACCAGGTCCGGCTTCATCACCCTCGGGCCGAGGTTCTCGTAGATGCGCTCGTACAGCGCCAGCTCGTTGGGATCCAACGTGATGGAGGCGAAGATGCGGTCCTTGGCGAAGAGGTAGTCGCTGATCGTGACCTGCGAGAAGAGGTCCTGCTGGAAGAGATCCTGTTGCTGCTTGAAGCGGCTGAGCAGGAAGAAGAGCTGGGTCTGGAAGGCGAACTTGTTGCGGTCCTGGTAGAAGCTGGCCAGGAAGGGGTTCTCCTCCACGATCTCGAACACGCTGCGCGCGCCGAACCTCTTCGAGAGCGCCCGCGTGAGCGTCGTCTTCCCCACCCCGATGGGACCTTCGACCACGATGTAGCGGTGCCGGAGCTCCACGCGGCGCGGAGATCACCACAGAAGCCTTCCGGTTGCAGCATTGACAATTTCCGGCGGATCGGTTTGCGCGCGGAGAGCCCCGACCGCATCCTGAGGGCCCCATGAGCACCCATCGCATCGACAATCCCTACACGGGCGAGACCGTCGCAGAGCGCAGGTTCCTCGAGGAGGCGGAGGTCGAGGGCCTGGTCACCCGCGCCTTCCGCGCGCACAAGGGCTGGGCCCGGACCCCGCTGGCCGAGCGCATCGCGCTCTGCGAGCGCTTCTGCCAGGAGCTGGAGAAGGACGGCGAGCGCATCGCGCGGGAGGTGACGCAGCAGATGGGCAAGCCGCTCGGGCAGGCGCGCGGCGAGGTGAAGACCGCGCTGCACCGGGCGCGAGTGATGATGGGGCTTGCGCCGGAAGCGCTGCGGGACGACCCCCTTCCGCCCGTTCCCGGCTTCTCCCGCTTCGTCCGCCACGAGCCCGTCGGCGTGGTGCTGGACATCAGCGCCTGGAACTATCCGCTCCTCATCACCGTCAACGTGGTGGTGCCCGCCGTGCTGGCCGGCAACGCCGTGATCGTCAAGCACGCCAACCGCACCGCGCTTTGCGGCGACGCGTTCGCGCGCGCTTTCGCCGCCGCCGGGGCGCCCGAGAACCTGGTCACCGCCATCGACGCCACCCACGAGACCTGCGCGCGCATCATCGCGCGGCCGGAGATCGGCTACGTGAGCTTCACCGGATCGGTCCGCGGCGGGCACGAGGTCTACCGGGAGGGGGCAAAGCGCTTCATCGACGTGGGCCTCGAGCTGGGCGGCAAGGATCCCGCCTACGTGGCGCCCGACGCCGACCTGGACCACGCCATCGCCAACATCGTGGACGGCGGTTTCTACAACGCGGGCCAGAGCTGCTGCGGCATCGAGCGCATCTACGTGCACGCCTCCGTGTACGACCGGTTCGTCGAGGGCGCGCTGGCCGAGGTGCGCAAGTACCGGCTGGGAGATCCGCTGGACAGCTCCACCAGCATGGGGCCCATGGCCCAGCCCGACGCGCCGCAGAAGCTGGCGGCGCAGATCGAGGAAGCGCGCGCCAAGGGCGGCCGAGTGCTCTGCGGCGGCAAGCCGGCACGCGACGCCGCGGGGCGCGGGCGCTTCTTCGATCCGGCGCTGGTGGTGGACGCGTCCCACGCCATGACCGGGCTGATGGTGGA
>DASRTX010000158.1:0-11890 GCA_035655715.1 Myxococcales bacterium
CGCTGGCGCCGAAGCGGTCGATGCCCACCACCAGGCCGTCGCCGACGATGCGATACCAGTCGAGACCGCCCGCCGCCTCCACCGCGACGAGCCGCGCCTTGCCGTGCGGGATCAGCCGGCGCTGTTCCTCGCCCGGCCATTTGAGGAACCGCTCGACGCAGGGCATGGAGACCAGCCGCACCTTGTACTTCCTGTCGATGTCCTTGAGCGCGGCCTGCGCCAGCGGCACCTCGCTGCCGGTGGCGATGATCACCACGTCGGGATCGGGGACGTCCACCAGCGCGTAGGCGCCTCGCAGCGCCTCGCGCACGTCGGCTGGCCTGCTCCGCTGCAGCGGTTGCAGCTTCTGGCGGGTCAGCGCCAGCGTGCTGGGGCCGTCCTTGCGCGACGCCGCTGCCGCCCAGGCGGCCGCGGTCTCCAGCCCGTCTGCAGGACGCCACACTTCCAGGTTGGGGATGCAGCGCAGCGCGCAGAGCTGCTCGATGGGCTGATGGGTGGGGCCGTCTTCGCCGAGGAAGATGGAGTCGTGGGTGAAGACGAAGATGCTGGACAGCTTGCTGAGCGCGGCGAGGCGGATGGGCGGCCGCATGTAGTCGGCGAAGAGCAGGAAGGTGGCGCTGTACGGCGTGAAGAAGCCGTCGTAGGCCATGCCGTTGACCACCGCGCCCATGCCGTGCTCGCGCACGCCGAAGTGGATGTTGCGGCCGCCGTAGTTCCCTGGCTCCACGTCGCCGGAATCCTTGATGTACGTGAAGGTCGAGGGATCGAGATCGGCCGAGCCGCCGGCGAGTCCCGGCAAGAGCTGCGCCGCCTTCTGGAGGATGGCCTGTCCGTGCTTGCGCGTGGCTTCCGGCGCGTTGGCGTTGGCCACGACCTGCGCGAGCTGCTCGGGCAGATCTTCCGGCACCTGCCTGTCGGCCAGGGCGCTCCACAGCTTCGCCTTCTGCGGATTGGCCCGCTGCCAGTCGGCGAACTTGCGCTGCCACTCCTCGTAGCCCTTCTTCTGCTCCTCGATGCGGCCGGCCCAGGATTGCCGCACCTCGTCCGGAATCAGGAAGGTGGGCTCGAGCGGCCAGCCCAGATTCTGCTTGGTGGCCTTCACCTCGTCCTTGCCCAGCGGCGAGCCGTGCGCCTCATGTGTGTTGGCCTTGTGCGGGGAGCCGAATCCCAGCACGGTGCGCACGCTGATCAGCGAAGGCCGCGGGTCGGCCTTGGCGGCGCGGATCGCCTTGTCGATGGCCTCGGTGTCGTTGCCGTCGCCCACGTGTTGCACGTGCCAGCCGTAGGCCTCGAAGCGCTTGTCGCGGTCCTCGGTGAAGGTGACGTCGGTGTGGCCCGCCAGCGAGACCAGGTTGTCGTCGTAGAGGAAGACGAGGTTGCCGAGCTTCAAGTGGCCCGCCAGCGAGCAGGCCTCGCTGGCGACGCCCTCCATCAGATCGCCGTCGCTGCAGATGCCGTAGACGAAGTTCTCGATGGGAAAGCTGCCGCCGCCGTTCATGCGGGCGGCGAGCATGCGCTGCGAGAGCGCGAAGCCCACGGCATTGGAGATGCCCTGTCCCAGCGGGCCGGTGGTGGCCTCCACTCCCGGGGTGTCGTGGAACTCAGGATGGCCGGGCGTCTTCGAGCCGTACTGCCGGAACGACTTGATGTCGTCCATGGTGACGTCGAAGCCGGCGAGGTGGAGCATGGCATAGAGCAGCATCGAGCCGTGGCCCGCGGAGAGGATGAAGCGGTCGCGGTTGGCCCAGCGCGGCTCCTTGGGGTTGAAGCGGACGTGCCGGCTCCAGAGCACGTGCGCCATGGGCGCCGCGCCCATGCAGATGCCGGGGTGGCCGCTGTTGGCCTTCTCCACCGCGTCGATGCAGAGGAAGCGGATGGTGTCGATGCACTTCTGTTCCAGTGGAGACGTCATTGGGAGCTCGTGGCGATGTGGCGCGTTTGTGGAGCGAGCGAGGCCTCGCGCGCGGCCAGCGCGGCGGCCCCCAGAAGGCCGGCCCGGGTGTCCAGCACCACCTGCACCGGCATCAATTCGAGCAGCGCGCGCATGCGGCCCTTGTCGAAGAAACCGTCGCGAAAGCGGCCGTCGGTCATCGCAGGCAGGATTTTGGGGGCGATTCCGCCAGCCACGTACACGCCGCCCGTGGCCAGCGTCTTGAGCGCCAGGTTGCCGGCCTCGGCGCCGTAGAGCTTCACGAAGAGCTCGAGGGTGTGCTTGCAGAGCGGATCGCCGGCCTCGGCGCAGGCGGTCACCGCCGCGGGGGCGTTGAGGCGGTCGTGCTTGATCAGCTCGGACAGCGGCTCGGTCAGGCGCAGGCCGGTGATGTGGGAGATGGCCTCGGCCAGGTTGACCAGCCCCTCGCCGGAGACGATGCGCTCCCAGCTCACGTGGTCGTAGCGCTGCGAGAGGAAGCGCAGGACGCCGATCTCCAGCTCGGTGCGGGGCGAGAAGCTGGTGTGGCCGCCTTCCGTCGCAAGCACCTGCCGGTGACCAGAGGCGTCCAGCGTGGCGATGGCCTCCCCGAGCCCGGTGCCCGCGCCGATCACCGCCCAAGGACCCTTCGGATCGCGCACGCCTTCGTTGAGCGTCACCAGATCGGCGGGCTTCACCGCGGGGATGCCGAGCGCCAACGTATGGAAGTCGTTGGCCAGGCGGACGGAGCGGATGCCGAGGAGCGCGGCGAGATCGCGCTCGTCAAGGATCCAGGGGAGGTTGGTGGTGTGGCTGCGCCCGTTGGCCACGGGGCCGGCCACGCCGAACCCCGCGTACTGCGGCATGGGCCGCGCCATCTCGGATGCGAAGGCACGGCAGATGGCGCCGAGGCCGGGATACTTGCGGCTGTCGTACCGGTTGCTCGCCAGCACGTCGATCGAGGGCGCGCCGGACGGCTCGGTAGCGAGACCGACTTCACACACCGCGAGGAGCGTCTTGGTCCCCCCGATGTCGCCGGCCAGCACCTGCATGCGGCGCAACCTACCCGACGAGCGGGGAAGATCAAGCGACGAAGAGGCGCTTTCACGACGCTCTCCCCTTGCTTGCAGGCGTATGGAACCCAACTTTGCAAGAGGGCGCGGGCGACTCCGGAGACAGCCATGCGAATTGCGAAGGCGGGAAGCTGGGCGGCACTGGCCGCGCTGGTCTGGTCGTTGGGGGCGGGCGCACAGGTGGAGACGACGTTCTCTCCATCGGTCGACGGCAACTGGACCGCCACCGCGGGACGCACCGCGGGAGACGGCAACTCGATCTTGGCGACCGAGGCGGGCTGGCCAGGGATCGGGTTCACCTGGCTCAAAGGCGTGAACGACCGCACCGACGTGGGTCTCCACGTGGGCTTCAACTATGGCTTCGAGGGCACCGCCAACAGCGTGACGGGCTTCAACTTCGCGGTGCCATACCGGCACACGCTGGGCTCGATGGGCGACACCAGCTTCGCCTTCCAGGCGCAGCCGGGGCTCTCCTTCTACGGCAACAACGGCGGCGTGCTCGTCGGCGTCGGGGGGCCCATCGGCATCGTGGCGGGGTTCCAGGTCAGCCCGCGGGTGACGCTGGATGTGGGCGCGGACGTGCCGGTGCTGGTGTCGTTCTCCAATCCCGCCGGTTTCCTCTTCGGACCGCAGTTCGGCGGCGGCGGCGAATACCTCATCGACCGCAACCTGGCCGTGACGGCACGGCTGCGCGTGGGGCCCGAGTTCGCCTTCGCGTCGTCGGGCAACGCCACCCAGACCGGCTTCGCAACCATGATCGGCCTCGCCTACAACGCGCGGTAGCAACTAGCCGTCCAGGATCAGCATCGCGTCGCCGAATTCGTGGCCCTGGTATCCGCGCGCCTCGGCGAACCCGGTCGCGAGAGCGAGCAAACCAACGGGCGCGAACGATTGCAGGAGGGCAAAGTGGCTGGTGGCGGCCTCGTGCATGCCGGTCACGATGGCGTCGACCACCCCCCTTTGGGTCTGGGGTCCCAGGCGCAAGTCGGTGAGGCCCGGGCCCGCAGCCAGCGTGCCGTTGGCGTTGGCCGCGGCGCCCTCCAGGGCGCGGGCGACCGTGGTTCCGACGGCCACGACGCGCCCTTCCCGGCTTCTCACCTGATCGATCGCCAGCACGGTGCGGGCCGGAATGTCGTAGCGCTCCGCCAAGGGGAGGCGAGCGTCCAATGCCGCATCGCCCGTGGACGAGAGCCCTGCCGCGTGCGTGACGCTCGCCAGGCCGACGCCGCGCCGGCGCAGATCGAGCAGCAAGTCCCAGGTCAAGGCGAAGCCCGCGGAGGGAGCCTCTGCCGCCCACGGGCGGCCCGAGTACGCCGTCTGCACGTGCCAGAGCGACAGCGGGTCGCGCGTATGTGCGTACTGGACCGGCCGCCCGGCGCGATACAGGGCGGAGAAGAGCGCGGCCCCCCGGGCCTCGAAAGCGAGCCGCACCAGGCGCGGGGCTACCTCGTCGACGCCGGACACGATGGCCCGCAAGCCGTCGAATCGAAGCGCGTCGCCCATGGCCAACCGCGGAGGCGGCGGTCGGTCCTCGGTCCGCGTGCGCCAATCGCCGGCGCCGAAGAGCACGGCCTGGAAGGTGCCATCTTCGGCCTCAGCGGCCAGCCGGGCCTCCACGGGCGTGCCCTGCTCGGTCAGGCCGGCGAGGCACGCCGGCATCGTGGCGGCGTCGTTCACCACCAGCAGATCGTCGCGCCGCAACAGTGAACGGAGATCCCCGATGGTGCCGTCGCTCAACTCGCCGCGGGCGGGATCGACGCGCAGGAGCCGGGTGCTGCGCGGATCGTCGCGGGGCCATCTCGCCGCCTTCATGCGGCGCTCCGCCAGGCCAAGGCCTCGATCCGCGCGCCGCTCGGGATCGACTCGTCGCCGATCATCCCTGCCACCTGGACGGCCACGTCTTCTGGCCTCGCCAAGGAGCCGCGATCCGCTTCCGGCATTGCCGCCGCATGCATGTCGGTGTCCATCTCGCCAGGGTCGATGCCGAGGAAACGGACGCCGGTTCCCGAAAGCTCCGCTGCCCAGATGCGGGCCAGATGGTCGAGGGCGGCCTTGGAGGCGCCGTAGGCTCCCCAGCGAGGATAGGCGTTGGTCGCGGCATCGGAGCTGAGGTGCACGACCAGCCCGCGCTCGCGCAGGAGCATCTGGCCGACCAGGACCTTGGTGAGCCGGAACGGCCCGACCAGGTTCGCCGCCATCACCTCCTCCAGATCTTCGCAAGCCAGGTCCGCGAGCAGCGGCAAGGGCAGAGGGCCCAGGGTGCTGGCGTTGTGCACCAGGACCTCCACCTCGCCGAGCAGCGATGCGGCCGCCCCGGCGATGGCGTGGGTCTGGTGTTTGGCCGCGACGTCAGCAGGGATGGCGTGCGCCTCGCCACCGCCGGCGCGGATGGAAGCCACCACTTCCGCCAGCGCCGCCTCCCCGCGGGCGACCAGCGCGAGCCTGGCTCCCCGGCGCGCCAGCTCCCTGGCCAGCGCCGCGCCCAGCCCGCGGCTCGCGCCGGTGATGAGAACTCCCTTTCCCGCGATCTCCATCTTCGACCTCCAGTCGAGTGGGGTGAGCATGTCGGGGTGGCACCAATCCTTCAACATTCTTGCCAACACATTGGCGGAAAGCTACTCTGGGCTCATGAGCGCCGAGCTGGGAGATCGCATCGCACGCAACGTCAAGCAGCTCCGGGAAGCGCGCGGGCTCACCCAGGAGCAGATGGCGAAGATCGCCGGCGTGCCGCGCGCCACCTGGACGAATCTGGAGTCCGGCACCGCCAACCCCACCGTCGCGGTCCTGCACCGCTGCGCCGCAGCGCTGCAAGTCGCCATCGAGGAGCTGCTCTCGACACCGAGGGCGGCCTGCGAGTACTTCCCGCTCGCGGCACTGCCTGCCCGCACGCAGGGACAGGCGCGCGTCCGCCGCCTCCTTCCGCACCCCATCCCCGGGATGGAGATGGACCGCATCGAGCTTCCCCCCGGCGGACGCATGCCCGGGGTGCCGCACACGCCGGGCACGCGCGAATACCTGACCTGCGAGTCCGGCGAGTTCCTGCTGGCGGCGGCGGGCGAACGCTGGCACCTGCACCGGGGTGACGTGGTGGCCTTCCGCGGCGACCAGCGCCACTCCTACGCGAACCCCGGCGCGGGCGTGGCGGTCGGGTACTCGGTGGTGGTCCTTGCGCACGGCAACTGATCAGGCCAGTTGCACCAACGCCGCCTGATCCAGCTCGAGGCGGGCCCCGTCCAGCGCCGTGGCGGCCTCGTCGTATACCTTTGCTTCCGCCTGCAGCACGCGCTGCGCATCGGCCTTGCCGACGCGGCTCTGCGACAGCCAACGGGTGGCGCGCCGGAGCGCCGCGTCCCTTTCGGCCGTGACCCCATTCTTCGCCGCCTGCACCAGGTCCAGAAGCCGGCGCTGCGCCTCGTCCTGGGCGCGCCGCAGCGCCATCTCTACCGCCTGGACGAAGGGACCCGGCGGACCGCCCTCCGGTGCCGGGACCGGTTCCAGATCGGCGGAGTCGAGCTGCGCGCCGAGCGCGTCCTCGACGTGGATGCCGCCGCGGCCGTCCAGCCGCACCACCACGCGCACCAGCATCTCGTCCATGTGCCGCGCCGCCCGGCGGGAGGGAACGCGGGCGCCCTGCGCCAGGTCGGAGGGCTCGGGCAAGGCCACCAGAAAGCGCGTGTCCAGCGCCGCCCCCGTCACGCCGCGCACCCGCCCGCGCGCCACCGTGGCCCGGCCGAGCTCGCCGTCGCGGACCCAGGCGAAGAGCGCCTCCACCAGCGGGTGTCCGGTGGCGAAGCTCTCGTGCTCCTCGTGCTGCACCGCCACCTCGCGCCGGAACGACCCCAGCACGATGCGATCCTCGGCGAGGTCGAAGCCCGCCAGCGCGTCGATCTTCAGTTCGGGACCGACGTGGAACGACACCTGGCCCGGCAGCACGTCCACCTCCACGTCCACCGCCAGTCCCACGCGCTTCGCCGCCTCGATGGTCACGCTCTCCAGCCGCTTCTCCAGCTGGACGGCCACTGCCTGCAGCGATGCGCCGGCTTCCGACACGTGCAGCCGCACCCCGAGCTGCGCCGCGCCGCGCTGGACCAGCCCGGCGAGCGCGCCCGCATCGCAGCTGCGCCGATCGAGCAGCGGATCGTAGGCGCGCGCCACCTCGGCCCGCGCCGCGGAGACGCGGCCTCCGAGCTCGCGGACCATCTTCTCCCAGCGCGCCGGATCGTCGGTCGAGGCCAACGCCAGGAGCTCCGACTCGACGCTCTCCAGCACCGGGTCGAGGCCGCCGACCGGCTCCTTGAACACGCCGACGCCGGCATCGAGGACGTCGAGCACGCGCGCCGCCAGCGTGCCCTCGGGCCGGAAGGCGTAGATGCGCACCTCGCGCGACTGCCCGATGCGGTCGATGCGGCCGATGCGCTGCTCGATGGCGGCGGGGCTCCAGGAGAGGTCGTAGTTCACCAGCACGTGGCAGTGCTGGAAGTTGCGCCCTTCCCCTCCCAGCTCGGTGCAGAGCAGCACCCGCGGCCCTTCCGGATCGCGGAAGCGCGCCACCAGCTTGTCGCGCTCGGCGGGCGTGAGATCGCCGGCGTAGGCCAGCGCCTCGATCTTGCGCCGCGCCAGCGAGGACTTCAGATATTCGATGGTCTCGCGCGGCTCGGCGAAGACCAGCACCTTCTCCGCCGGCCCCAACTCGTCGAGGAGCGCGAGGAAGGCGGCCAGTTTGGAGTCCTCGCCGAGCGCGAGCGCTCGCTGCGCCAGCTTCTTCTCCCCTATCCCGGCGAGCCCCGCCGCGAGCGCCGGAGGCGAGCTGCCCAGGCGGCGCAGCAGCGAGGCCAGCACGGCGCCGGAAGGGAGCTTGGCCCCGGCCAGCGCATGGCGGACGCTCTGCTCCAGGGCCTGCTCCTCGCGCGAAGGCTGCACCTCGATCTTCGTCAGCCGGCGTGGCGTGAACCCGCCCACCACCGCGCGGCGGTTGCGCAGCAGGCGCGCCGAGAGCCCGTAGCTCTCGGCCAGGTGATCGAGCAGCGCCGGCCCGCGCAACTCGCGCAGCGCGGAGTCGTCGGGAAAGAGCGCGGCGATGCGCTCGGCCGCCTTGGCGTCTCCCACCAGGAGCGTCCGCACTTCGGCCGAGAGATCGCCCTGACGCGCGAGCCGCGCGCGCAGCTCCTGCTCGCTGGCCGCCGGCGCCGGATCCACCAGCCGGAGCAGCGCGTGATACTCGGCGGGATCGAGCTGCAGCGGGGTTGCGGTGAGCAAGAGCAGGCCCCAGGTGCGCTTCGCCAACGCCTGTGCCACCTCGTACGCGCGATCGCCGCGCAGGTGGTGCGCCTCGTCGACGATGACCATGTCCCAGCCCGCCTCGGCAGCCGCCTTGGTCTCCTCCGCGCTGCGGGAGAGCCACTCCAGCGAGGTGATCACCAGGGGATGCCGGGCCCAGGGCGAACCCTCCTCCTCGGGCGCCTCGGCATCGGCGGCCTCGCGATCGTCGCGGGCGCGGTCGGGATCCATCAAGGTGAAGAGCAGGTTGAACTTGTGGAACAGCTCCGCCAGCCACTGCACCGTGAGGTGGCTCGGCGCCACCACCAGGCAGCGCTTCACCAGCCCGGCGTGCAGCAGGCCCGAGAGCACCAGGCCCGCCTCGATGGTCTTGCCCAGGCCTACCTCGTCGGCCAGCACGAAGCGCGGCTGCGGCGCCGAGAACACGTGATGCGCCACGCTGATCTGGTGCGCCTTCACGTACACGCGGGAGGCGAAGAGCGCGCCCAGCGCATCGGCGCGGCGGGTCAGGTCCAGCCGGACCGTCTCGGCGCGAAGCGCGAAGTCCTCGGGCGCTCCCCACCTGCCGGAGGCGAGCTGCTCGGCGGGTCCTTCGCGCGGCGTCGGCGCCCGCAGGTCCGCCTCGCTGCGGATCTGCGGTTTCTTGCCCAGGACTTCCACGGTGTAGCGGTAGAGGTCGCCGGGCGGCCCCGGCAGCGCGCGGAGCACGTGCGCGGCAGTGCCGTCGACCAGGAGCGCGGCGGTGTCGGGCGCGAAGCGAAAGCGGATCAGCGCCGGGTCGCGCGACGACAGCGTCACCGGCCCACCCGGACGCCCGGGAAACTCCGCCGCGATGCGGGGCGGATCGTCGCTCACCGCCACCACGTGGCCCACGCCCCAGCCGCCCTGCGCGCGGTGGACGATCTTCATGCCTTTGATGAACTGCGCCATCGGCGGACCTTCCTTCTATACTGGAAGCCAATGGACGGTCACGCCCTGGAAGCGCCCGTCGCCGCATCCCGCGTGCGGCCCGGTCGCGCGCAGTTCTTCCGCGCCGCGCTCTTTCTCGGCGTGGTGGGCTTCGGCGGCGGCCTGTCGGTGTTGGCCAACATCCGCTCGCTGGTTGTTGCCAGGCAGCGCTGGATGACCGAGCGCGAATTCGCCAACACCGTCACCGTTTCGCAGATGCTGCCGGGCGGAGCGGCGGCCAACGCGCTCGCCTATATCGGCCTGCGCTTCGGGGGAATGACCGGCGCCCTGCTCGGCTACGTGGGGTTCGTGCTGCCGGGGTGGCTGGCGGTGATGGTTCTCGCCTTCCTCTACGTGCACTTCGGAACCACGCCCGACGTCGCCACGGTGCTGGGCGGGTTCAACGCCGCCGTCATCGGCATCATCGGCGCCATCACGCTGAAGATGGCCCGCAGCGCGGTGTCGCGCCTCTGGCAGATGGGCCTCGCCGCGGCGGCGCTGCTCTTCTCGGTGGTGGGCGACATGGCCCCCGGCGAGGTGGCGC
Organism: Myxococcales bacterium; assembly: GCA_035655715.1. GTDB lineage: Bacteria > Myxococcota > Myxococcia > Myxococcales > 40CM-4-68-19 > 40CM-4-68-19. The sequence goes on from DASRTX010000158.1 coordinate 9,752, forward strand.
TGCTCTCCATCTGCGTGGGCCTCGCCGTGGATCTCGGCACCAAGCGCGCGCGCCTCTTCGCCATCGAGCGCCGCCGCGGGAGGCAGGACCCCCCCGTGGTCCTCCCGGAGGAAGGCGCGACGCTCTCCACCCAGGAGTCCGATCCGCCCGCATCCAAGCCGCCGCCGTCGGAGGTCCGCATCGCTGCCTGGACGGTGGCCGCCGTGGTCGTCGGCATCGCGCTGCACGCCCCCGGGGTGGACGCGGAGCTGATCCGCATCCTCTTCTCCTTCTTCCGCACCGGCCTGGGCGCCTACGGCGGCGGCTTTGCCATCGTGCCGCACCTCAAGCAGGTGGTCGCGCGCCAAGGCTGGCTGACAGAGCGTCAGTTCGCGGACGCGGTGGCGATTGGAAAGCTCACTCCCGGCCCGGTGCTGCTGCTCGCCACCTTCATCGGCTACCTGCGCCATGGCTTCCTCGGCGCCCTGGTCGCCACGGTGGGCATCTTCAGCGCGCCCTTCGCGCTGGTCACGCTGGCGGGCACCTGGCTCGATCGGGTCCGCTCGCGCCGTCCGGTGCGGGCGGCGTTGCGCGGGCTGACCCCGGCGGTGCTCGGGCTGATGGCCGCGGCGATGATCTCCCTGGGCGACACGCTCAACGGCGAAGGGGAGATCGCCATCGCCGTGGCGGTGGCGCTGACCTTGAGCCGCTTCGAGATCAACCCGGCGATCATGCTGGCGCTGGGCGGCGCGGCGCGCGTCGCCTTCAAGCTGGTGGGCTTGTGAAGGAGCCGGACATGGACGCGGAAGCGCAGCGCAAGGCGGCCGGAGAACGCGCCGCCGAGATGGTGCAGGACGACATGGTGATCGGCTACGGCACGGGCCGCGCGGCCACCGCCGCGCTGGAGGCGCTGGCCCGCCGCAAGCTGCGCGTGCGCGGCGTGCCCACTTCGCAGAAGACGGTCGAGGTCTGCGCGCGCCTGGGGCTGCCCATCGTCTCCCTGGACGATCACGCGCAGCTCGATTTGGTGATCGACGGCGCAGACGAGGTGGACCTCGCGCTGCAACTGCTCAAGGGCGGCGGCGGGGCGCACGTGAGGGAGAAGCTGGTGGCGCTGGCGGCGAGTCGGCGCGTCATCGTGGTGGAGGAGTCCAAGCTGGTGCAGCGGCTGGGCGCCACCCGCGGCGTCCCGGTGGAGGTGGTGGCGTTCGGCTGGAAGGCCACGCTCGCGCGCATCGCCGCCGTCCTGCCGGGAGCGACCCGCCGCGGCGGACCGCCGAGCGACAACGGGGGCATCATCGTGGATGCGCCGCTGCCTGCGGGCGCCGACCTGCGCGACGTCGATCGCGTGCTCAAGGCGATCGCCGGCGTGGTGGATCACGGCCTCTTCATCGATCTCGCGCCCACCGTGGTGGTCGGCGGTGCGTCGGGAGTCCGCCTGCTCAACGGTGGCTGACGTACCCCGCGCCGGAGATGGCCTTCTGGATCCCCGCTGCGTTTGCCACCCCGTCGTCGAAGTGGACGGTGAGCTCCTTCTTGCCCAGATCCGAGGAGACGCGCAGGACGCCCTTGACCTGCTGCACTGCCGCCTCGGTCTTGTAGACGTCGCCCTTGCTGTGCCAGCCCTCGACGCGAAGGCTGAGCGACTGCTCCGCGGCCAGCGCAGCGCCCGCAAGGGCGAACATGACCAGCGCGATACGCCTCATGAACTCATTCTAACGGAATGCCCTTGATGACGCTCAGACGGCGCCGGGTCCGTGACGCAACGGGGCAAACCAGCCGCGGACTCCTTCCGACCAGAGCGTGGCCAGCGCCAGAAGCACCAGCACGGCGGCAGCGGCGGCCCTCAGAGGCGAGGCCGCCACCTGCTCAGGGACGGCGCTGACGGCGTCGCGGAGCACGCCCGCCGCCGCGGCCTGGCTGGTGGCCAGCGCGCCGGCGGTGGCAAGCAGCTTCCCGGCTGCGACGGCGGCCACGCAGCCGGCGAGGAGCGCGATGGCGCGCGGGCGACGGCCGTCGAAGATTCCGCGTATCAGGCGACCGCGGGTTGCGGCGCCGACCGCCAGGAAAGCGACGGTGAGGCCGGGATCGAGGCCCTTTCCCACCAGCACCGCCGCGAGCATCACGCCGCCGGCCTCGTCCAGCCGCGCGCCCAGCCCG
>DASRTX010000159.1:0-2305 GCA_035655715.1 Myxococcales bacterium
CATACCCCGTAACTTACCGGATGAACCACTAAGGGCAAGTATAAAATAACTGAGGTTTATAGGGAGCGGTGTTTCGGTTGAGCACCGGTGACGGCAGCGCTCAACCGTAGGTCTGCCGAAGTGCCAAGAAGTATGGATTGCTGCTGAGGCGCTCCAGGGCGAGATCAAGCGGCCTAGCGACTGCCCCGAAATCACCGGGAGGCTCCCAGCCGCCGCGGTGCGACGGATAGAGCACGACGACCTCATCGCCTTCGCCGATCAGCCGCAGCCGAACCAGCGGTTCGCCGGAGCGGCGGGCGAACAAGCTGTAGCCGTTACTACGGAAGCGCACTTGCACGCGCCCACCGCGCGCGAACGGGCAGGCGCGAATGCGCCGGAGGATGGCGGGATCGGCGGCCATGGCGAACTCTCCCGGGTGCCGCAGGTGAGGACAACGGTCCTTCACTGTGAGCGGTTCGTCCCATGTCCTCCATCCCTGTCCCGCCCATCCTGGCCACCCTCGTCGGGCGCATCGCCGCGGCGGTGCCCGCGCGGGCGCGCACCACCTTCCTCGAACTGCTGATCGGTGCGGCCGCCACCAAAAGCGGCCATGTCACCGACGCCATTCTCACCAGCGGCCTCTCGCGCACCTGGACGACGTACTACTGGTTCCTGGAACGCGGCCGCTGGTCCTGGCTGCGGATCTGGGAAGTGTTGCTCGGGGTGCTGACGACGGTGTTCGCACCCGCGGTCTGGCAGGTCATCGTCGATGACTCCGTCGTCGAGCGCATCTCCCGCCGTGCCCCGGGTTCGTTGAGCCACCATAATCATAATGCCAAGCCGAACCGACCCGAATTCCTGCGTGGCCAGGGCTGGCTGTGCCTGGCCGCCGTGGTGGAGCGGGGCTTCAACGTCGGTGCCGTGCCGCTGATGCTGCGCCTGGTGCGGCGCGGCACCAACCGCGGCAAGCTCAGGAGCGCGCGTTTCCTGTTGCGCCTGCTCGGGCAGCAGCTTGGGCAAGTGCGGGTGCTGCTCGATGCCTGGTTCATGCGCGGCTGGCTGATCAGGCGCACGTTGGCCGACGGCCACACCGTGATCGGCCGGGTGCGCCGCGACCTCGCCCTCTACGAGGTGCCCAGGCCGCCTCGGCGGCGGCGGCGCGGACGGCCGCGCAAGTATGGTGCGCGACTCACACCGGCGCGGGTCGAAGCGCTGCCGGTCCACCGCAGCGCCCGCATCCTCTATGGCAATCTGGAAGTGGTGCGCTGGCGCAGTTGCCGGGTCGCCGCACGCTTCCTGCACGGGATGGTGGTGCGGGCGGTGTGGGTCGAACTCGAACGCCCCGACCGTCCTGACAAACCGCCCCAGCAGCGCCTGCTGATCTGCACCGACCCCAATCTGCCTGCCCTCGACGTGATCACCGCATACGCGAAAAGGTGGGCCGTCGAGCCTCTGTTCAAAGACATGAAGCACGGCTGGGGGCTGAAGGACGCCTGGCAGCGTTCGCGCCAAGTGCTGATGCGGTGGGTTACCCTCCTCGGGGTCGGCTATGCGCTCACCCAGATGCTGGCCTACACCGACCCGGCTCGCCTGGCCGGACTGGCCGAGCCCGCCCCCTGGCGACCGCCCGGCACCCAGACCGCCGGTGTGATCCAGGCGGGCATCTTGCGGATTTTGCGCGGCATGGGCCTGCCCGCCTTCATCGCGGCGATGTCGGCGAAAATCCGCCCCGAGGCACGGTGCGTCGACGAACCGTCATCGCCGATCGCCGCCCAAGCCGCGTAGACAAACAAACCTGACGCCATCGTTCCGGTCACGTGACCCCGCTCCGGGGGGCACGAGGGAGAAATGTCGACTGTAAACTTCAGGGTAAAGCCCAGGAAGGTAAAAGTTTCCGGCTTTCCCAGCCCGCGCTGCTTCCGTCTGACCGCCGCGTGGCGGCCGAACTCGAGCAGGCGAGTTTTGTCCGGATGGAGCGACAGCGCAAACGTCTCGAGGCGCGCGTGCATCGCTTCGAGGAATCGACTGGCGTCGTCCTCGTGCTCGAAACCGACCACCACGTCATCGGCATAGCGCACGATGACCATGTCGCCGGTGGCCTCCCGCCGTCGCCAGCGGTCGGCCCACAGGTCCAGGACGTAGTGCAGGTAGACGTTGGCCAGGAGCGGTGAGATCACTCCTCCCTCGATGGTGCAAAACTTCCTTTCGATCTGGCGGTGACGATCCCAAGGGATTGTCTGCGACCACAGTACGGCGACGGCTTCTTGGGAGCGCCGTTGTTGCTGTGTCGGCCATCCAAGATGCGATGGCCGGATCACGGAGGCGC
>DASRTX010000160.1:0-2099 GCA_035655715.1 Myxococcales bacterium
GCTCGGGCTGGGTTACGCCAACCTGGGTACGTTGCTGATGGTGGAAGGGCTGCCCTACGACTCCGATGGGGGCCGCGCGGTGGCGGCGAGCCTGACCGCCATCATGACCGGCGAGGCCTATGCGCTCTCGGCGGAGATGGCCTCCACCAAGGGACCCTTCCAGGGCTACGCCCTGAACCGCGAGAGCATGCTGGAGGTGATGCGCATGCACCGCGACTCGGTCGCGAACATCGACCCGGCGCTGGCCCCGGCGGAGCTGCTGGCCGCTGCGCACGAGGCCTGGAGCCGCGCCGTCCAGCAGGGCGAGCAGCACGGCTATCGCAACGCGCAGGCCACGGTGCTCGCGCCCACCGGAACCATCGGCCTCTTGATGGATTGCGACACCACCGGAGTGGAGCCCGACTTCGCGCTGATCAAGTTCAAGAAGCTGTCGGGCGGCGGCAGCTTCAAGATCGTCAACCAGTCGGTCCCGCGGGCGCTCAAGAAGCTGGGCTACGGGCCGGCCGAAGTGCAGGCCATCGTCGACTATGTGCGCGGCACCGCCACGCTGAAGAGCGTGCCGGAGTTCTCGCCCGCCGAGTTGCAGGCGAGGGGGCTGACCGCGGCGGAGATCGCCAAGGTGGAGAAGTCCCTGGAGTCGGTCTTCGACCTGCGCGCAGCCTTCGCCGGGCACGTCGTCGGCGCGGCAGCGCTGCAGCGGCTGGGACTCGACGCGCAGGCCAAGGGCAAGCACGTGCTCGCGAAGCTCGGCTACGGCGACGAGCAGATCGACAAGGCCACGCTGGTGGTCTGCGGGCGCCAGACGGTGGAGGGAGCACCGCACCTGAAGCCCGAGCACTACCCGGTCTTCGACTGCGCCAACCGCTGCGGTCCGCTGGGCACGCGCTACATCGAGCCGATGGGCCACGTGCGCATGATGGCGGCGGTGCAGCCGTTCCTCTCCGGCGCCATCAGCAAGACCATCAACCTGCCCGGCGACGCCACCGTCGACGACGTGGAGAAGATCCACTGGCAGTCGTGGCGGCTGGGGGTCAAGGCCATCGCGCTCTACCGCGACGGCTCCAAGCTCTCGCAGCCGCTCTCCGCGGGCGACAAGGCGCAGAAGATCGCGCTGCCCAAGGACGCGAAGGAGATGGCGGGCGCGCTGCGCACGCTCATCCCCGACCTCACCGCGGAGCAGGCGCAGCGGATGGCGGAGGCGGCCTTCACGGCGAAGTTGACGCCGCAACCCCAGCCGCTGGCCGCCAACGCGCGAAGGCGGCTGCCCTCCAAGCGCCACGGCCTCACCCAGGAGGCCAAGGTGGGCGGGAACAAGATCTTCCTCCGCACCGGCGAGTACGACGACGGGTCCCTGGGCGAGATCTTCATCGACATGCACAAGGAGGGCGCGGCACTGCGCAGCGTGATGAACTGCTTCGCCATGCTGGTCTCCATGGCGCTGCAGTACGGGGTGCCGCTGGAGGTCCTGGTCGAGCAGTTCGTCTTCACCCGATTCGAGCCGCAAGGTCCGGTGCAGGGACACGACCGGGTGAAGTTCGCCACCTCGGTGATCGACTACGTGTTCCGTGCGCTGGGCGTGGAATACCTGCGTCGGGACGACCTGGCGCACGTCACGCCCGAGGAGGCCGCCGAGACCCCCAAGAGCGCGCAGACCGCCGACCCGGTGGAGCAGCAGCAGGCGGCCGCCAGCCCGGCCGCGGCGGCGAAGGCGGCGCAGAAGTCCAACCCGCCCAGCCGCAAGGCCGCCAGCGCGCAGGACGAGCTCCTGGGCAAGCTCTCGGGCGATGCCCCGTTCTGCGATACCTGTGGCCACATCACGGTGCGCAACGGGACCTGCTACAAGTGCCTCAACTGCGGGAACTCGATGGGCTGCTCGTAAGGACCGCCCCCCGGCCTTCGAGCGCCGAGGGCGGCGAGCTTCTGATCGGGCTCGCCGCCCTTTTCCTGCCGCCCGCTTGCCCAGCTGCCCGCCGTGGGACACGGATGCAGCGCTCCTCCCGAGTGCCGAGCTTCGAGTGGAGGGGGCGAGCGGGCATGGACGGCAAAGGCTGGAAACCGGAATACGGGATCTCCACCGAGGGCGTCGAGATCCTCGGCTA
>DASRTX010000161.1:0-5148 GCA_035655715.1 Myxococcales bacterium
CGAGAAGCAGCTCGGCCCCAGCGAAGCGCTCGACGAGCTGAAGAGCATCCTCTTCGAGCTCGAGCACATGCCGTCGCGGCACGAGCAGGATCCGCGCAAGCAGGAGGAGCGCCGGCGCGAGAAGGAAGTGGTGAAGCGGCGCGTGGCCACGCTCTGCGCGTCGAGCACCGCCGTGCGGCGGCATCTGGAAGAGAACGTCCGCATCTTCAACGGCTCGCCGGGAAAGCCGCGCAGCTTCGATCTGCTGGACAAGCTGCTCGACTCGCAAGCGTATCGCCTGGCCCACTGGCGCGTCTCCTCGGAGGAGATCAACTACCGGCGCTTCTTCGACATCAACTCGCTGGCTGCGATCCGCATGGAGGACCCGGAGGTCTTCGAGCACGCGCACCGGATCCCGTTCCGGCTGCTGGCGGAGGGCAGCATCAACGGGCTGCGCATCGATCACCCCGACGGGCTGGCCTTTCCCCGCAGGTATTTCCGGCTGCTCCAGGACGCGCACATCCTCCAGCGCGCGGCGGCCCGCGCCGGCCCCCGCTGGCCGCAGATGGAGGCCGCGGTCAAGGAAGAGCTGGCGCGGAGCGAGGATCCGCGGCTGCGCCGGCCGCTCTTCGTGGTGGCGGAGAAGATCCTCGGACGCACCGAGACGCTGCCCGCCAGCTGGGATGTGGCCGGAACCACCGGCTACGACTACACCAACTCGCTCAACGGCATCTTCGTGGCCCGCGAGAACGCGGACAAGCTGCAGAAGATCTACTCGCGCTTCATTCACGGCGAGATCGACTTCGAGGAGCTAGTCTACCAGAAGAAGAAGCTGATCCTCTACACCGCCATGGCGGCGGAGATGAACCTGCTCGCGCGGCAGCTCAACCGCATCTCCGAGGGGAACCGCTGGACGCGCGACTTCACCCTCTACTCGCTGCGCTCGGCGCTGATCGAGCTGATCGCCTGCTTCCCGGTCTACCGCTCCTACATCGAGGAGCCCGGCCACGTGGACGAGCGGGATCGGCGCTACATCCTGCAGGCGGTGGCCTGCGCCCGCCGCCGCAACCCCGCAGAGAACGCCAGCATCTACGAGTTCATCGGCGACATCCTCTTGCAGAAGTTCGCCGCCTACGTGGAGGAGCGCGAGCGCCCCGCGCAGCACGCCTTCGCCCTCAAGCTGCAGCAGATGCTGGGCCCCGTGATGGCCAAGGGCCTCGAGGACACCGCCTTCTACGTCTACAACCGTCTGGTCTCGCTCAACGAGGTGGGCGGGGAACCGGAGCACTTCGGGTCCACCCTGGAGTCCTTCCACGAGCAGAACGCGCTCCGCGCGCAGAAGTGGCCCCGGTCCCTGCTCGCCACCGCCACCCACGACACCAAGCGCGGCGAGGACATCCGCGTGCGCATCGACGCGCTCTCCGAGCTGCCGGAGGAGTGGCGGAAGGCGGCCATCGCCTTCGCGCGTCGCACCGAGGGGCTGCGCCGCGACGTCGACGGACGGCTGGCGCCCGACCGCAACGAGCAGATGCTCCTCTTGCAGACGCTGATCGGCGCATGGCCGACGCGGATGTCCGAGCTGCCGGCGATGCGCGACCGGCTCTTGCAGTACATGGTCAAGGCGGCCAAGGAAGCCAAGGTCAACACCAGCTGGATCCAGGAGGATCCGCGCTGGGAGGACGCGCTGCGCGCATACGTCGAAGGCCTCTTCGCGCTGCCGCCGCGCCATGCGCTGTGGAAGGGGCTGCAGCCGTTCGCGGAGAAGGTGGCCCACGTGGGCCTGCACAACTCGCTCGCGCAGGTGGTCCTCAAGATCGCCTCCCCCGGCGTCCCCGACTTCTACCAGGGCTGCGAGCTGTGGGACCTCTCGCTGGTCGATCCCGACAACCGCAGGCCGGTGGACTTCGAGCTGCGGCGCCGGCTCCTCGACGAGATCCGCGCCTCGTCGCTGACGCGCGTCGCGCAGGCCCGCGCCCTGTATGAGTCGTGGCAGGACGGCCGCATCAAGCTCTTCCTCACCCATGCCTGCCTGCAGGCGCGCAAGCAGGCGCCGGACGCGTTTGCCGGGGGCGGCTACGTGCCGCTCACCGCGCGCGGACCGCGCGCAGGCAACCTCTGCGCGTTTGCCCGCACCGGCCCCGGCGGGCAGTTGGCGGTGGCCGTGACTCCCCGGCTGGTGGCGCCGCTGCTCGACGGCGCGGCCCTTCCGCCCGACCGCTTCGCCGGAACCATCGTGTCTCTCGAGGGCTTCGAGCCGGGGATGCGGTTGCGCGACGCCCTCACCGGCGAGGAGCGCGAGGTGCGCGACGGGGGCCTCGCCGTCGATCGCCTCTTCTCCACGCTGCCGGTCGCGCTGCTCACCACCGGCGGCTGACCTCACGCGCCGGCGGGGTCCATCTTCCGCAACAGCAGCGAGATGCCGGGAAGGCCCTCGGACGAGGAGACGATGCGCAGCGGCGCAAGCTCCGCCTCCAGCCGCGTCGCGCGCGCAGCATCGTCGAGATCGGCGAAGAGCAGCGCCGGCAGCTTCACACCCCGGCCGCGCAGCGCGCGCAGGATGAGGATACCCTGCACCTCGGCCGCGCTGGCGGGGGCAGGCGCGCCGCGCTCGTCCACCAGCGCGCTCTTCGCGGTGCGGCGGAAGTCGAGATCGAGCAGCAGGCCGGCCGCCTGCGGCAGCAGCGCCAGCGCCTCGGCGAAGTGCCCGGCGCGCGCGAAGGTGAAGCGATCGCCGAGGAAGCGCCGGAAGCGGTCGGTGTACTCGCTCCCGTCCTCGCAGACGATGAAAGTCATGAGCGTGGAGCCGGGAAGCGCGCGCCCACCGCCTTGGTCCAAGGCGGCTCCTCCGGGCGCACGATCAGGTGTCCCTGCCACTCGCGGGTCAGGTCTCGCACCAGCGCCAGCCCGCGGCCGCTCTCCCGCTGCTCGATGGCGTCGAGGGAGACGGCGTGCGCGGAGGAGTCGCCCACCATGAGCACCGTCAAGGTGCGGCCGGCGGCGTCGCGCTCCTCTCCCAGCCGCACGATCACCTCGCCGCCGCCGGAAGCGGCCTGCGCGTTGCGCAAGAGGTTGGCGAAGATGGTGGAGAGCGCGCCGCGCTCCACCGCGAACTCCACTTCCATGCCCTGCAGCAAGATGGACGGCGCGGTCCACGCCGACCCCGCGCGGCGCATCTCCGCCTCCACGTCGCGGATCCAGCCCGCCACCGCGGCGGCGTCCAGCCGCGTGCGGGGACCCAGGCGAAGCAGGGCGGCCAGCCGCTGCCCGTGCACGCCGCGCACGCGCTCGTCGATGGCCAGCAGCTCGGCCTCGCCGCCCTGGCCATGGAGCAGCGCCTCGGCGCGCGCGAGGTCGCGCACCAGCGGCCCGAAGACCGGCTCGCGCCGCAGCCGGCGCAAGGAAATGCCCTGCGCGCGGGCGGCGCCGTGCAGCGCCTCGTACTGCGCCGCCACCGCCTTGGAGGCGGGTTCGGGCGAGAGCAGCGCGCGGGCCACGTCCTCGCGCCGGCCGCCGCCCAGCATGCCCAGCACGCCGGCGCGGTGCTTGAGGACGTCATGGCGCAGCTCGTTGACGACGCGGGCCACGTGAGGGAAGAGGCGCGGGCTGCGTCGCAGCGCGGACTCCACCGTCGAGCCCGCCCACAGCCAGGAAGCGGCGGCCACGAGGAGCAGCAGCCCGCCGGCGCCCAGGGCGGCCCTGTCGCGCAGGCGCGCCCGCGCCGCCGCGGTGCTCGCCTTGTGGATGGCCTCCCGGGCCGCCCGGGCCTCCGCAAGACCCACGTCGTCCGGTGCGGCGGTGGCGAGGAAGCGCTCGATGCGCGGCAGCGCCAGCTCGCGCTGGCCCGCCGCCAGGTCGAGACGGGCAAGCGCCCAGCGCGCCTCCGGCATCCCCTGCTTCTCCGCCTCCTGCAGCTGCGGCAAGAGGCGTGGATCGGGATGGCCCTCCGCCACGCGCGCCAGCCGCCGCAGCGCTTCCGGCGTGAGCGCGGCGAGCCGGTAGCAGTCGAGTGCGCGCGCCGGCTCGCCCGCGAACTCGTGCACCTCGCCGAGCGCGATCAGCCGCTCCGGAGGCATGCCTTCGCGGCAGCTGGAACCCAGCGCGGCCAGCGCCGCCTCCGGCCGGTCCTCGGCGAGGCGGATGCGGGCCAGCAGCGGCGAGAGGTCGGTTCTCGAGGGCGCCGAGATCTGCGCGCGGAGGGCGCGGGCCTCGGCCAGGTGCCGCGGCTGGGCGGAGGCCACGTAGGCGACGAGATCCGACAGCGCGCCCTGCCGATCCGCCTGCTCGGCGCGGAGCTGGGCCCGGACATAGCGGGACTCCGGTGCGCCCAGCTCCACCGCGCGGTCGACGAAGGGCGCCACCAGCGCGGATCCTCCGCCGGCGCGCCGCACCTGCGCCGAGAGCTCGAGGAGGCCCTCTCCGTCCGCCTGCAGCGCCTGCACCGTGGCCTCGGGGATGGGGTCGCCTGAGGCATGCAAGGCCACTACGGCCTCGATGAAGCCCGGCGAATCGGCCAAGGCCTCGTGCAGCAGCTCACGAGCGCGGTCGGGGGACTCGGCGGAGGCGGCCTGCTGGAAGAGAAGGCGCGCCGCGGGCGAAGGTTCACGCGAGCTGGACGGCGCAGCCGGCACGCCCTGCGACGAATCGAGTCCGGCCTGCGCCCGGGCGGCTGCGGCCAGGCGGGAAGCCTCCGCGCTCTCGCCGCCCGTGCGCGAATAGCGGTCCAGCGCGCGCAGCGCGTCCTGCACCCGGCCCTGGCGCAGGGCGACCCGCGCGCGGACGAGCCACAGCCCCGTCCAGGAAGGCTCCAGCGAAAGCGCCTGGCGAAGCGCCTCGTCAGCGCGATCGGCCTCCAGCAGGCCTCCCTCGGCGGCGAGGATCTCCCCGAGCCGCCGCCACGCCTCTGCGTGCGAAGGCGAGAGCTGCGTCAGGATGCGCAGCTCTCGCGCCTCCTCGTCGACCCGCCCCACGGCCTCGAGCGCGCGCGCCCGCACCCAGCGGGCGGAACGCCAGGCGGGCAGCGCGGCGCAGAGCGAGTCGGCGGTGGCCAGGGCGGAACGCGCGTCGTTGGCCAGCAGCTTCTGCTCGGCGGCGGCGAGCTCTGCCCGCTGGGTTGGGGAAGGCAGGGGCTCGGGCCAGTCTTCGACGGCGCGCGCGCGCTCCTCGTCCACG
>DASRTX010000162.1:0-8624 GCA_035655715.1 Myxococcales bacterium
GAACGCCACGGTGCTCCACTACAACGACAACTGCGTGCAGATCCGCGACGGAGAGCTGGTGCTGATCGATGCCGGCGCCGAGTACGACCTCTACACTGCCGACGTGACCCGCACCTTCCCGGCCTCGGGCCGCTTCAACGACGCGCAGCGGGCCTGCTACCAGTTGGTCCTCGACGCGGCCGACGCCTGCATCGCGGCCACCCGGCCCGGCGAGAGCATCGACGGCCTGCACGACAAGGCGGTGCGCATCCTGACCGAAGGGATGGTGAAGCTGGGCCTGCTCAAGGGGGAGGTGGACCCGCTGATCAAGGAGAACGCGTTCCGCAAGTATTACATGCACCGCACCAGCCACTGGCTGGGCCTCGACGTGCACGACGTGGGCAGCTACAGCGTGGCCGGCAAACCGCGTCCGCTCGAGCCAGGGATGGTCTTCACCGTCGAGCCGGGGCTGTACGTGCGCAGCGACGACGAGAGCGCGCCGCCCGAGCTGCGCGGCATCGGCATCCGCATCGAGGACGACATCCTGGTCACCGAGCAGGGCAACGAGAACCTGACCGTCTCCATCCCCAGGACCGTCAAGGACGTCGAGGCCGCGTGCGCGCGCTAGCCCTAGTCCTTTCCGCCGGACTTTACCTTCTGGGTCTTCTTCCCCGCGGGTTCGTAGGGCTCGATCAGCTCGCCGTACTTGATCAGGTCGCCGGTGGCCTTGAACTCCGGGATGGAGATGAGGATCTCGGTGTCCGAACCGGTGAAGCCCACGCCGAGCAGCCCCTCCTCGGGCAGATCGGCGCGATACATCTCGAGCCCCTTCTGCATCAGCGGCCCGATCTCCTGGACGTACTGCTCGACGCTGTGGACGCGGATGCGCTTCATCGATGCGCATGATTAGCACAAAGCTCCTGGCCTGGTTCGCCAAAGAGCGGCGCGATCTTCCCTGGCGCGAGGAGCCGCGCGACCCGTACCGCGTCTGGATCAGCGAGGTGATGCTGCAGCAGACGCGGGTAGATGTGGTGGTGCCCTACTACCTGCGCTTCGTGCGGCGCTTTCCCACCCTGCGCGCGCTGGCGAGGGCCCCACTCGACGACGTGCTCGCGCACTGGAGCGGCCTCGGCTATTACGCCCGCGCGCGCAACCTGCATGCGGCGGCGCGGGCGGCAGGCGAGGCTTTGCCGCGCACCTGCGCAGAGCTGCGCCGGCTGCCCGGCTTCGGCCCCTACACCGCCGCGGCAGTGGCCTCGCTGGCGTTCGGCGAGGACGTGCCGCTGGTGGACGGCAACGTGGCGCGGGTGCTGTCGCGGCTGCGCGCCCTCGAGGGCGACGCGCGCGCGCAGGCCTGGGACATCGCCGCTGAGCTCTTGCCCAAGGGACGCGGCGGCGCCTTCAACGAGGCGCTGATGGAGCTGGGCGCGACCGTCTGCACCCCGCGCTCGCCGCGCTGCGCGGCCTGCCCGGTGCGCGGCGCGTGCGCGGTGCGGACGCGAGGCCTCGACCCGGAACGATACCCGACCCCTCGCGCCAGGCCGGAGCGGCCCCTGCTGGAATGGCGCGCGCTCGCCTTGCGTCGCGCCGACGGCGCCGTGCTGCTCGCGCGGCGCGGTCAGGAATCGCTCTTCGCCGGTCTCTGGGACCTGCCTTCTGAAAGGCCCTCGGGGATCCGCATCCAGGGCAAGCTCGCGGCCTGCGGCGTGGTGGAGCAGACGCTCACGCACCGGCAGGTCCGCGTCACCGTCCAGTCAGCGCGCGGCAGCGGCGCGCCAACTTCGGCCGAGGTGCGCTGGGTGGCCGCGGAGGGCATCGCGGCGATGGGAATCTCCTCGCTGACGCGCAAGTCGCTGCGGCAGGCGGGCATCTTGACACCGGCGCGACCGTCGAGGACGTTGCCCGCGCCGTGATCGCGCTATTCCTCATCGCGCAGGCGCTGCCGCCGGTGCGCGCCGTGGAGGCCCCGCCGCACTCGTCGATCCGCGCTCCCTTGCCCGAGTCGACGCCGCCCGCGCCGGCGGAGGGCGCCCTGCTGACGCTGGCGGAATCGCTGGAGGCGGCGCGGACGCAGTCACCCGACCTGGCGGTGGCGCTGGAGCGCGTGCGGCAGGCGGAGAACAACGTGCAGCGCGCCTGGGCCACTATCCAGCCCACGCTCAACGCGGTGGGCACCGTGACCTACAACAGCGTGCCCAACACCATCTTCACCACCTCGCCCGGCACCGGGGGAGCGCCACCCACCTTCGACGTCATCCCAGGCAGCAACTGGAGCCGCAGCGGCGCGCTGCTCTTCTCCTGGGACGTGCTCAACTTCCGCGCCTTCCCGGCGCTGGCCACGGCCCGCCAGCAAGTCTCCGTCTCCCGACTGGGGGAGACGCAGCAGCGGCGCGAGCTCCTCCTCGCGGTGGCCTCCACCTATTACGCCGGGCTCAGCCTGCGCGAGCTGGCGCAGGTGGCGGGGCAGCAGGCCAAGGCGACGCGCGATCACGCGCTGGAGGCGCAGGCGCGCTACGAGGCGGGGCTGGTGCAGCTCTCCTCCGCGCTGCGCGCCCGCATCGACTATCTGCGCGCCGACCAGGAGACGCAGCGCGCGCAGTTCGCCTACGCGGCAGCGAAGAGCCAGCTCGCTGCCCTGCTCGACCGGCGCGACACCGCCTTCGAGCTGACCCCGCCGCAGGAGCCGCCGGAAGAGCTGCGCGGCACCTTCCGTCAGCTGCTGGAGCGCGCGCTCAAGGAGCGGCCCGAGATCGCCGCGGCGCAGGCCAACGAGGAGATCGCGGCGCGCCTGAAGACGGACGCCTGGGCACAGTTCGCTCCCAGCGTGGCGATCAATGCCAACGCCCGCTACAACAACCCGGCGACCAGCTCGAACGGCGACAAGGAGACCTGGGCGGTGGCCGTTTCCCTCACCTTGCCACTCTATGACGGAGGATTCCGCTACGTGGCGCTCAAGGACGCGGACAGCCAGATGCGGCAGGCGCGCGCCCAATCGCGGTCGGAGACGGTCCGCGTCGAGGACGAGCTGAGACGCGCCATCCTCGATCTGGATTCCGCCCGCGCGCTGCGCGAGGAGGCGGAGCAGGCGCTGCAAGTCTCCATCGAGAACGAGCGCCTGATCCGCGCGCAGTTCGCCGCCGGCACCGCCTCGCAGGTGGAGGTGAGCGACGCGGAGTCCGCGCTCTTCCAGTCGCAGTCCGCCGCGCTCCAGCAGCGGCTCGCGGTGCAGATCTCCGCCTTGCGTCTGGCCAAGGCGGTGGGCGCCTTCGACGTGGAGGGAGCGCTCCGGGCTTTGCCCGGAGCCGGGCGGAGGGCTTTGCCCGGAGCATTGGAAGAGGCGTCGAAGTGATCGCCGATCGGCTCCTCGCCTTCACGCTGCTGGGCGCGGGCTGGGTGCTGTGGCTCCTGCTCGGCTTGTCGGTGCTTTCGGTGGCGGTGATGGTGGAGCGCGCCATCTACTTCGGCAGCCGCCGCATGTCGCGTCTCTTTCCCTCGCTTCTCGACCTCTGCCTCAAGGGCGACCTCAAGGCCGCCGCCGCCATCGCCACCACCGATTCGATGGAGTCGGAGGTGGTGCGCGCAGCCGCCGGAAGCACCGACGGCGGGAATGCCGCGGTGGAAAAGGCGGTGCAGTCCACCATCGACCGGCGGCGGCTCGAATACGAGAAGTGGCTCTTCGTGCTCGGCACCCTGGGGAACAACGCGCCCTTCATCGGCCTCTTCGGCACCGTGCTCGGCATCATCCGCGCCTTCGCCGACCTCGCCGCGGCCAACAAGGGCGGGGGCGCCGGCACCGCCTCCTTCGTCATGCAGGGCGTCTCGGAGGCGCTGGTGGCCACCGCTGTGGGCCTCTTCGTCGCCATCCCGGCGGTGCTCGCCTTCAACATCTTCCAGCGGCTGCTCAAGCGGGTGATCGGCCGCTCCAACGCGCTGGGCAACGCCATCGCCTCTGGGCTGCACCTCCGCAACGGGAGCAAGTGATGGCGAGCGGCGCGTCGGACGGCGACGAGGAGAGCATCACCGGCATCAACGTGACGCCGCTGGTGGACGTCACGCTGGTGCTGCTGATCATCTTCATGGTGACCGCCAGCTACATCGTGAAGGAGACCATCGAGGTGGAGCTGCCGCGCGCCGCGCACGGCGGCGAGACGGTGCAGAAGACCTTCGCGGTGCTGGTCACGCGCGAGGGCCAGGCGTTCCTCAACGGCGTCCCGGTGGACGACGCGGCGCTGGTGGCCGAGGTGCAGAAGTCGAAAGCGGCGGGCGAGGACGTGCAGGCCATCGTCGGCGGCGACAAGAACGCCACCCACGGAGCGGTCACGCACCTGCTCGACGTGCTCAAGGGCGCGGGCGTGACGAAGTTCGCCATCCAGATCGAGAAGAGCGAGCCGGCCGCGGCGGGTTCCCGGTAGCCCGATGCAGGGACGTCCCGCCAGAGCAGTGGTTCCCCTCGGCACCTCGCTGCTGCTGCACGCGGCGCTCGGCGTGTTCCTCCTCGCGGTGGCGGTGCGACCCCGGCCGGTGGCCCAGACGCCGCTGCAGATCCAGGTGGTGGAGGCGCCGCGGCCACCGCCCGAGCCGGCGAAGCCCGCTGAGCCGCCGCCACCTCCCAAGCCGGTGCCGATGAAGCTCGCGCGCGCCCCGCGGCTGGCGCGAAGGGAGTTGCCGCCGCCCACCCCGACGCCGCTGCCGCCCAGCAACCTCCCTCCGCCTCCCACCACCGAGGCGCCGCAGCCCGCCCGCGAGCCGGTGGTGATCACCGGCATCACCCTGGAGAGCACCTCGCAGGGCGGCTCGTTCGCGGTGGGCACCGGCAACACGCTGCGGGGCACGCCCGAGCGCACCGCCCGCGCGCCCGAGGCGGTGAAGCCCTACAAGGCGGAGCAATACGCGCCCGTCGCGCAGGTCAACGAGCTGCCTCAGCTGCTCAACCGGGACTCGTTGAACCTGCGCAAGTACTACCCTCCTGAAGCGAAGAAGGAGGGCTTGGAAGCCGACGTGGTCATGCGCTTGCTCATCGACGCCGATGGAACCATCGTCAAGGCCGAGATCGTCAGCGACCCCGGCCACGGATTTGGTCCAAAGGCAGTGGAGGCCGCCCTGCACGAATTGCACTTCTCACCGCCCAAGGTGAACGGTGTCGCCGTGGCCACCACCGTCCCCTTCACGTTGCACTTCACGCTCGACTAGGCGGCCGCGGGAAATCGGGGACACGATACGATCAATTACGTATCGTGTCCCCGAATTAGGCTGCTGCGGCCAGCGACTCGCGGGCCAGGAGCGCTGCGCCCACCACGCCCGCCTCGTCGCCGAGCTGCGGCTCCGAGATCTGCAGCGTCGCCCGCGCTGCCTTGGTGGCGTGCGCGTCGATCTCGGCGATGGCCGCACGGGTCATCCGCGGCGACCCGAGCAGCACTCCGCCGCCCAGCAGCAGCCGCGCCGGGTTGAGCGTGGTCACGAGATTCGCCAGCGCGACGCCCAGGAGGCGCCCCGCCTCTTCCAGCAGCCGCCGCGACAGCTCGTCGCCTTCGTGGGCAGCCTTCTCCATCGCCGAGGCGGTGACCTTCTCCGGCTCCCCCACCAACTCCAGGAGTTGCCGTCCCACCGCTGGAATGCGTTGCCCCGCAGCGCGCGCGGCCGCCAGCGCGATGCGCAGATCGTCCCGCGCCCAGGCGGCGAGGCTCTGGCCACCCGCGTAGGCCTCGAGGCAACCGCGGCGGCCGCAGGCGCAGAGTCGGCCACCGGCCATCACCTGCACGTGGCCCAGCTCGCCGGCCACGCCCGAGGTGCCCTCGTGGAGCTTGCCGTTCATGATGATGCCCGCGCCCACGCTCGCGCCCACCAGCACCACGATCAGGTCGTTGACGTTGCGGCCCGCGCCGGCCACGCGCTCGCCCCAGGCCGAGACCGACAGCTCGCTGGCGATCCAGAGCGGCGTGCGCGGCGCGCGCGCCTGCAGCAATCGCGGGAAGGGCACGTCGTGCCAGCCCAGCGCGGGCGCGGTGCGGACCAGCCCTTCCTTGCGATCGATGGCGCCCGCGACGCCCAGGCCCACGCCCTTCATCTCCGAGAAAGGAAGGCCCGCCGCGCCGCAGGCGGTCTTGGCGGCGCGCAGCACGGCCTCCGCCACTTGCGGCGGCTCCTTCGATTGCAGCCGGTGCTTTTCCTGTCCGAGGATGTGGCCGTCGACATCGACGACCGCGGCCCGCACGATGGAACCGCCCAGGTCGACGCCCAGATAGAGCTCGTCCCGCTTCATTGCCCGTGGGCGATCTTATCAGGCTTGTCGGGGGTCCCGCGAACTACGCAAGTTCGTTGCGGATTTGCTCCACGGTGCCCTCGATCAGCGCGCGGATCTCGCGCAGCTTCTGCTCGCTCGTCGCTTCCCAACGCAGCACCAGCAAGGGCTGCGTGTTGGAGGCGCGCACCAGGCCCCAGGCGCCGTCGACGATCACGCGCACGCCGTCCACCTCGATGGTCTTGCCGTGCTTGCGCAGCCGCTCCTTGGCCAGCTCCACCGCGCGGAACTTCTTCTCTTCGGGAAAGTCGAAGCGGATCTCCGGCGAGGCCCAGGTTCGCGGCACGCCGTCCAGCATCCTGCTCAGCGGCCTGCCGTCGCGCGCCACCAGCTCGAGCAGGCGCGCGGCGGAATAGATGCCGTCGTCGAAGCCGTAGTAACGGTGGCGGAAGAAGATGTGCCCGCTCATCTCGCCGGCGAGCAGCGCGTGCTCCTCCTTCATCTTGCTCTTGATCAGCGAGTGCCCCGCCTTCCACATGATGGCGCGGCCGCCGTGCTTCGCGATGTCATCGTAGAGCGTTTGCGAGCACTTCACCTCGCTGACGATGGCCGCCCCGGGGTTCTCCGCCAGCACGTCGCGCGAGAAGAGGATCATCAGCTGGTCGCCCCAGAGGATCTTGCCGGTGTCGTCGATGGCGCCGAGGCGGTCGGCATCGCCGTCCCAGGCTATGCCCAGGTCCGCCTTGGAGGCGGCGACCTTTTGCTGCAGGTCGCGCAGGTTCTCCTCCACCGTAGGATCGGGGTGGTGGTTGGGGAAGTTGCCGTCGAGGTTGCAGAACAGCTCGGTGACCCGATGGCCCAGCGCGCGCAAGAGGCGCGGGCCCACCATTCCACCGGTTCCGTTCCCGGCATCGCAGACCACGTGCAGCGGCCGCGGCGTCATGCCCAGCGACTGGACGATGAAGTGGATGTAGGGCGTGACGATGTCGTGATCGGATTCCCGCGCAGTCCGCCCGCCGTCGCGCGCCTGCGCCACCCGCTGCTTGAGCTCCTGCACCTCGGAGCCCGCCAGCGTGCTCTTGCCGATGCCGACCTTGAAGCCGTTGTACTCGGGCGGGTTGTGCGAGCCGGTGATCATGCAGAGGCCGTCGACGGGGAGCACGTGCGCCGCGAAGTAGGTGAGCGGGGTGGGCACCACTCCGATGGAGATGACGTCGATGCCGTGGCTGCGCACGCCGCGCGAGAAGGCGGCGGCCAGCCCTTCGCTGGAGAGACGGTGGTCGCGGCCCAGCACCATGCTCTGGGCGCCGGAGTTCCTTTCGCGCAGGTACTGGCCGAAGCCGCGCCCCAGCTGCTCGGCGAACTGCGGCGTCAGCTCGGTGGCCACCAGGCCGCGGATGTCGTACTCGCGGAAGACGTGCATCGGAATGGGCATCGCGCTCCCTTGCCAGAGGCGCGGAATCTACGCGCCGGGCGGGAGGGGGACAAGCAGGGTCGCACCGGATGCGCGCTAGAAAGCGAACCAGAGCGTGGCGCCGGTGAGCAGGAGCGCGGCGCCGCCCAGCGCGGCGAGCGTGGCCTGCCTCCCTTTCGACTCGGCGTCGGACTTGAGCTGTTGGTCGGCGGCGGTGAGCGTGCCGGCGGCGTGCTTGCGATTGAACTGATCGGCGGAGGACTGTGCCGATCCGTGCAGCAGCAGCGCCGCGCCCTCGGCTACCGCGCCGGCGCCGAGCGCAATCCAGGCGGCGACGCGAGCGGGTTTCATGCCGGCAGGCGGCGGCCTCACGCTGACGGCGGCAGCCGGCGCCGGCGGCTTGGGCGGGGCAGGCAGCACGTTGTCGTCGTTGTGCGCGGCGGCAGGATCGCGGGCGACACGCGAGCGCTGCTCCTCCTCCTCGTCGATGCGGCGGCGCATCTGCTCGATCATCGACTCGGTGTCTGCGCGATTGCTGGCCTCGGGATCCCGGCTCAGGTACTGGCGATAGTAGAAGTGGGCCTGCTGCCACTGCCGCAGCTGGCGGTACGCCTGGCCGATGTTGAAGAGGATGGCCGGCTTCTCCACCAGCCGGTACGCCTCTCGGAACTCCTTGACCGCCTCCTCGAACTCTCCCAGCGCGTAGTGGGTCTCGCCCCGCTTGTAGTGCTCGCGGGCATCCGAGGCCGCATCCGCGAGCGCGGGCGCGGCCAGAAGCAGCAGGGCAGCCAGCAGCTTCAGAACGGACATGCGTACCCCGCGGTGCTGGAGCGGCACGGGTCGTGGCACTGCGAAGGCCAGGCAGCCGCTTGCGGCCCGCCCCCGGCCGTGCCGGAGCCCGCGGAGTCGGCGGTCACGGCGTGCACCACGTTGCCGCTGAGGACGTAGAGAATCCCCGCGGCGGAGATCTGCATGTCCGAGATGGCGCCGGGA
>DASRTX010000163.1:0-5699 GCA_035655715.1 Myxococcales bacterium
TCACCTGCCGCCGCCATGGCGTATCCCGTTCGACATTTCGAGCCGCAGACGATCTTCTTCATCACCTCTCGCACCATCCAGTCGCGCTTTCTCATGGCGCCGAGCGACAAGACCAACGAGCTGATCGGCGGCATCCTGGGCCGCGCCGTGCGGCAGTGCCAGGTCGAGCTCTTCGCCTACGTCTTCACTTCGAACCATTTTCACGCAATGGTACGTGCCCCTTCAGCGATCGCGATGAGCCGGTTCATGCAGCGGCTGCAGAGCAACATCGCCGTCAAGGTCGGGCGCCTCGTCGGTTGGCGGGGGCGGTTCTTCGCCCGTCGCTACTCAGCGGAGCCCATCGTGGACGAAGGGGCCCAGGTCGAGCGCCTCACCTACATTCTCAGTCACGGCGTGAAGGAGGGCCTCGTCAGCCGATGTCAGCAGTGGCCGGGGCTAAGCTGCGCCCGTGCGCTCCTCGAGGGAGGAAGAGCGTCGCTGCACCGATGGCGTAACTGGACGAGGCGCTGGGAGATGGAGGTCGACGAGAACGTCAACGTCGATCGGTTCTCCGAAGAGTGCCCGAGCGAGACGGAGACACTCGAACTTGCACCGCTCCCGTGCTGGGTGGCGCTCACGGTCCCGGAGCGCAGTTGCCTCGTCGCCAAGTTGGTCGCGGACATCGACGCGTCCGCGCCAAACGCGAAGGCGACCACCCAGGAAGCCTCGCACATCACCGCCCAGGATCCTCTTGGCAGCCCCATCAAGACCAGCCACACTCGCCGTCCCAAGGCGCACGCTTCGACCAAGCGGCTCTGGATCGAGGCGGTTCGTCGATATCGGGACTTCCTTTCTGCTTTCCGCCAGGCGTCGAGCGAGTGGCTTTCTGGAGTCTTCGAAGTCGAGTTCCCGCCCCATTCCTTTCGCCCCCCGCCTTGGAGCGTGCCGGCAAGAATCGTGTGAGATGTGTTGCTGGAATCGTGTGAGATGTGTTGCGAGAATCGTGTGAGATGTGTTGCTGCGCGCTAGTCGGCGCGGCCGCCGACCTCGGTGGTCTAGAAGACGACCACTCCGAAGTCCTGCAGTGCGGCCGCCGCCGGGTCCAGCTGGAGCACGACGTAGCGCTCCGAGCCGTCCGATCGATAGAAGGCGAAGCGACCGTTCCAGTGGAACGAGTTCGGCCCCAGCACCTCGGACGGGAAGGGCACGGATTCGATCTGCGACAGATCGCTTGCCCTCCAGCGGCGCAAAGCCTGGTCGTCCGGCCCATTGAAGAACGGGCTATCGGCGCCAGTCACCGCCGAGATCTCGCCGGCGGCGGCGGAGTCGGAGAGGTGGCGGATCAGCACCGTCGCACCGTTCGGATGCCCCAGGGTGCCGCCTGCGGTGAGATCGTCTGCTGGCGAGCTGGAGACCCGCAGCACCGACTCGCAGCGCGTGAACATGCGCGTGCCCGCCTCGGAGAGCCAGATGTTGCCGCAGGTGTTGCTGCCCGCCCCCGGCGCCAGCGGCACCAGCACCGGCTTGCCCGCGGCGAGCGCGTATTTCTCGATCCCTCCGAATCCGAATCCCTGGTCGGTGGTGACGTAGAGCGCGCCCGCGCCGTTCCGCACGCGCGCATGCGGCACGCCGATCAACGCCGAGGTGACGGTGGTCTCCGTTCCCCCGGCCAGCGGCTGGGCCTGGATGCGGACGTGGTCGCCCGCCGGCGTGCGCGGAAAGGCATAGACGAACGCGTTGTCGCCGGGAACGGCGAGCGCCAGGTCGCCGAGGAAGGGCAGCGTGGTGACGACGGTTTTGGCAACGAGGTCGACCTGCGAGACGGCGCTGTCGTGCGCGACGATCGCGAACCGGCCGTCGGCGGTGAGGTTCACGCTCGCCGGCACCAGCGAGAGGGAGACCACGTCTTCGACCTTGGAACGCGGATCGTAGATGTAGAGCGCGTTCGGATCGGTGGCCACCGTCACCAGGCGATCCAGCGCCGTGGAATAGGCGGCGTCGGTGACCCGGTGAGCGAACCGCTCGACCGCGGGCCACACGGCCACCGAGGTGGCGGCCTGGGAGCTGAGGCCGCCGGCCGTGACGGTGAGTTGCGCGCGCCAGGTGCCAGTGACGTCCGGCGTGAAGGTGGGCCGCGGGCTGGCCGGGTCGCTCAGCGTGGCCGTGCTGCCGGGGGGTCCCTGCAGCGTCCAGGCAAAGGTCATGGCGCGGTGGCTGGGATCGTGGCTCGCGGAGCCGTCCAACGTCACCTTGGCGCCCAGGCCGACCGTCTGATCCGGCCCGGCGACCGCCACCGGCGGCAGGTTCACCGCGGTGAAGCTGGTTGTAGCCGGAGGGCTCGAGGCGAGGCCATCGTTGACTACCAGCGAGACGGTGTACGAACCCGGCAGATCGGGCGAGAAGCCCGGCGATCGCGCGGTGGCGTCGGCAAAGCCGGCCGTGCTGCCGGCGGGAGCGGAGACGATCTGCCAGGCGAAGGTGAGCGGATCGTTGTCGAAATCGAAGGTGGAGAACTGGAAATCCACCGGCGCCAGGATGGGCACCGGGCTGGAGGGGGAGAACAAGAACACGTTCGGCGGATTGTTGGCCCGCGTGATCTTCACGGTCGCCGGCGCGCTGTCCACGCAGCCGTCGTTCACCACCAGGGTCACCACGTACACTCCGCGGCGGTCGACGAAGAACGACGGCCGGGCGGTGGTGTCGGAGTCCAGCCTCGCCGTGCTCCCCGAGGGCACCGAGGTGAGGGTCCACTTGAACTTGAGCGCGCCGTTCCGCCCGGTGGTGCTCTGGGTCCCGTCGAGCTGGACGGAGCTGGAGAACGAGAGGCTCTGGTCGGGGCCGACCAATGCCACCGGCGGCGCCGCGGGGCTGCAGTTGCCGGTCGGACCGGTGACGCCCGCCCGCACCACGACCGCGGCGGGCGTGCTGGTCGCGGCGCCGTCGGTCACCGTCAGGAGGGCGACGTAGGTACCGAACTGGTCGGGCACCAGCGTGGGCTTTTCGGCAGTGGCGCTGGACAACGCCGTATTGCTGCCCGCGGGCCTCGAGACCAGCGACCATTGGAACGAGATCGCATCCTGGTCCGGGTCGCTGCTGCCGCTGCCGTCCAGCGTTACCGTATCGCCCGGCAAGGCCTGCTGGTCGGGGCCGCCGGAAGCGACGGGCGCACCGTTCGCGACCGCGACCGCGGTGACGGCTGGCGCGCTGGGTCCGCAGGAATCCTGGGCCACCACCGACGCGACGTAGACGCCGGCCTGGTCGGGGACGAAGCTTGGTCGCGCGCTGTCGGCGGCGGACAGCGAGGCGGTGCTGCCAGGCGGGACGGCGTCCAGCCGCCAGACGAAGGAGACGTTCCCGCGCACTCCAACGGCGCTGCCATCCAGCTGGACCGTGGCATGCTTTGCAACCGATTGCGCCGGGCCGGCACCGGCGGCCAGCGTCGCGGGCTTGCACGGGTCGGGGCTTGAGCCGCCGCAGCCGGCGAGGAGGACGCAGACGGCGAGAACAGCACGGGATCCGGATGGCATGGAGGCTCCAGCGATGAGAATGGCAAGGGCGGCGCGCAGAATCCTTCCCCGCATGGGGTGGCGTCAACGGGCGCGGCAACGGTCATCCAAAAGCGGACGCCAATCAAAGGATAGCCACCTCCGGGAAGACCCGTACGGCGCCTCCGGCGCCACACGCTCCCGGTCGTTTCATCTTGACAGTGTCCCGAGTCAGAAATCCGACGACATTCCGCCGCCGCCCTGGTCCTTGCCCGGCAAGCCCAGGGTCCAGCACGGAGAGGCATCCGTAACAATGTATTTTTTCATTGCGCATTGCCATGCAATGCGCAATGAATGCTCACGGGCCTGCGCGGCCCGGCATGCCTGCCTTCCTCCGGATCGCCGCCACGGTGGGCCGAGGCGTGGTGGCCCAGCACATGGAATGACACAGCCTCCAGATCCGGACGCAGCAGCACGCGGTCCAGCCGCAGCCAGGGCAGCCTGGCGGGGTTCGTGTAGCCCAAACCCCAGCCCGCCTGCTCCAACGCATCTCCGAACTTCCCGAAGTACCGCTCCAGGATGGCGCGGGCATGGTCGAGGAGACGCGGCCGGGTGGCAGGAGCGTCATTCCTCGCGAGACGAAGGCGCGCTACGAGGCCGCGAAGAAGAACGGGCTGACAGTACAACCATGGTCCAACAGACAGGGCTCTTCCCGACGGGAAACATTCAAAGCGGAGCCTTGCGGCCCCCGAGAGGGAAGCGCGCTTGTCCACCCTCACCTCGATCGCCGCCCTCTGTTTCGCGTACCCGTTCTTGATGGCGTGGTACTGGATGTTTGGCGGCCTGATGTTCGGGCTGATCCGCCGCAAGGTGCCGCCGCACTGGAAGCCGCCTCCGCTCGAATCCTATCCGCTCGTCTCCGTCCTTGTCCCCTGCCACAACGAGTCGGAGCAGCTCGACGAGACGCTGGGCGCGCTGGCCGCGCTGGCCTACCCTTCGTACGAGGTGATCGCCGTCGACGACGGCTCGACCGACGACACGTGGGCGAAGCTCGTCGAGGCCGCTGCGCGATACCCCTGGCTACGCGCGATCCGGCTCACCACCAACCAGGGCAAGTCGGTCGCGCTCAACGCGGCGGTCGCGCTGGCGCGTTCCGATTCGGTGGTCTGCATCGACGGCGACGCGATGCTGGACCCTAACGCCCTGCACTGGATGATGTGGTCGTTCCAGTCCGATGGCCGAATCGGCGCCATCAGCGGCAATCCCCGCATCCGCAACCGGAGCACGCTGCTCGGGCAGATGCAGGTGGGCGAGTTCACCTCGATCATCGGACTCATCAAGCGGACGCAGACGCTGTACGGCGTGCTCTTCACGGTCTCCGGCGTCATCTGCGGGTTCCGGCGGCGCGCGCTGATGGAAGTGGGCTTCTGGTCCCCCGAAGCGCTCACCGACGACGTCGACGTCACGCTCCGGATCCAGCTCGCCGGCTGGAAAGCCGTCTACGAGCCGCGCGCGCTCTGCTGGATCCTGATGCCCGAGACGCTGCGCGGGCTCTGGGGACAGCGGTTGCGATGGTCGGAGGGCGGCACGCAGGCCATCGTTGCATCCTTCCGCAGCCTCTCGTCGTGGCGCCAGGTCCGGATGGCGCCTATGTGGATCAACTACGCGGTGAGCGTCGCCTGGGCGTACGCGATGCTGCTCTCGACCGCCGCGTGGTTCGCCGCATTGGTCTTCGGGCAAGGGCGATACGCCGAGTACGGGCTGAGCCCCATACCAGGCTGGTGGGGCTCGATCCTGCTCTTCACCTACCTGCTGCAGGCGCTGGTGAGCGTGCTGCTCGACACCCGCGCCGAGCGAGGCCTGGCCGCCTCGCTCTACTACGTCATCTGGTACCCGTTGGCGTTCTGGGTCATCCAGGCCCTCAGCGCGGTCATCGGTCTACCGCGTGCGTTGCTGCGCCAGGCTGGCCAGCGCGGGATCTGGCTCAGCCCCGATCGAGGGGTACGGTGACGTCCCCTGCTGGCAGGCCCGTTCCGCCGCTCATCGAGGCCGCACCGGCCTCGCGGCTCGTACGCCTGCGCGACCAGCTCCTGACCCTCGCCGCCTGGGGCGTGACCGCGCTGCTCGTCCGCAATGCGCTTGCGCTGCTCTGGGATTTTTTTCGACCGCCGATCTTCCAACTCAGCAAGGACCAGCCGGAATGGGACGTGGTGCTCGAAATCGTGCTGCGTTACC
>DASRTX010000164.1:0-2474 GCA_035655715.1 Myxococcales bacterium
GAGGGCGCCGGGCTCCCGGTCACAGGTTCGGGCCGCCGGGTTCCCCCCACCCGCAGCCCGACTCCGAAAGCCGCAACCGGTTCGCCTCCAACCCTGAACGCTCACCTGGTCCTGAACCTGGACCTGGACCTGGACCACGAGGCCGCGAGACGGCCTGATCCTCAGCGCGTTTCGATCTCCTGCCGCGAGTTGCACCTCTCCCACTCGCCCTGCACGCACGGCAACAGGTTCTCCGGCAGCGACGAGGGCACGGGCTCGATGCGCAGGTTGAGCGCGTGGATCTGGGGTGCCAGCTGGGCGAAGTCCGCCTCCACGTCCTTGAGCTCGTGGCGGAGCGCCGCGGTGCGGTCGATCAGGTACTTCGCCGGCTTTCCCTCCCACGAGAGCAGCGCCGAATAGAGGTGATCGGTGTGCTCGCGGATGCGCTCCTCGCCGGTGATCGCGCCGCCCTCCTTGGTGGCCACGATCTTCTTCTTCAGCGCCTCCAGCTTGCCGGCCAGTTCGGCCACCGCCTTCTCTTGTGGATTCGCCTTGGCCCGCTGCGCTGTCGCCATGCGCGCGCCATCGATCTTGTCGACCACGTCGCTCATCTCGCCGAAGAGCGCGTGCGCCTGCATCGCCGCGTCGAACTGCTGGCGACGGTCGGCCAGGTTCCAGGGCGCCCGCCGGTCGAGCCCGATCACCAGCTTCGTCTCCAGCACCTGGGCTCCCTTGGTCAGCCGCACGGTATAGGTGCCGGGCACCACGCGCGGGCCCTGCGATCCGGCGAAGGCCACCTGGGCCGCGCGCGGCACGCGCGGAGGCTTCACCTGCATGGTCCAGGAGACGCGGTTGATGCCACGCCGCTTGGAAGGCGGCACGGTGTCCACCAGCTTCCCCTGCGCGTCGAGGATCTCCAGCTTGATGGGCCCGAAGAGATGCCGGGTGCGCTGATAGTAGGTGATCACCGCGCCGGTGGGCGGGTTCTGGCCGGTGAAGGTGGCGTCGCCCTCCGCCCAGCCGCCCTGGGTGAGGAGTCGCTGCTGGGAGGGCCTGCCGGGGAGGAAGCTGGCGTCCTTCGCCAGGAGCTCGCTGGAGGCCGCGCGCAGCGGCGTCAGGTCGTCGATGACCCAGATCCCGCGGCCGTGCGTGGCCATGACCAGGTCCCCGTCACGCTGCTGGATCTGCAGATCCCGCACTGCCACCGATGGGAACTCGCCACCCTTGAACTCCGCCCAGGCCTTTCCGCCGTCCACCGAGATCCAGAGCCCGAACTCGGTCCCCACGAAGAGCAGGTTCTTCTTGACCGTGTCCTCCTTCACCACGTGCGCATAGCCACGCACGCCCTGCGCCGGCGAGACGATGCGCGTCCAGGTGTTGCCGAAGTCGGTGGTCCGGTACACCCACGGCGTCATGTCGCCGTACGTGTGGCGGTCGAACGCCGCGTAGGCGGTGCCCGCCTCGTAGCGGCTCGCCTCCACCCAGCTCACCCACGAGGAGGCCGGCAACCCGCGCACGTTCTTGACCAGGTTCTTCCAGCTCTTGCCCGCGTCGCGGGAGAGCTGGAGGTTGCCGTCGTCGGTGCCCACCCAGATGGTGTTGGCATCCAGCGGCGACTCGCTGATGGAGTAGATGGTGGTGTGCTCCTCGGCGGAGGAGTTGTCCAGGGTGACGCCGCCCGAGTCCTCGTACTTCTGCTTGTCGACGTCGTTGGTGGTCAGATCCGGCGAGATGCGCTCCCAGCTGTCGCCGCGGTCGCGCGAGCGGAAGAGGAACTGCGCGCCGATGTAGAGGGTGCCCTTCTGCGTGGGGCTGGCGTAGATGGGCGTGTTCCAGTTGTAGCGGAGCCGCTCCTTGTAGTTGGCCTTGGGCTGGATGTCGCGCGAGATCTGCCGCTCGCGGTCGACGCGCCCGATGAAGCCGCCCTGCGCCTCCACGTACACGGCCTCGGGATCCGTGGGATCGGGAACCGCCCAGAATCCGTCGCCCCCGTAGAGGTTCTCCCACACGTTGTTGGAGATGCCGCCGCCGTAGGCGCTGGGAGCGGTCCAGGTGGAGTTGTCTTGCAGGCCGCCGTAGACGCGGTACGGGTCACGGTCGTCCAGGGCCACGTGGTAGAACTGCGAAACCGGCAGGTTGTTGTTCTTCCACCACCGGTTCCCGCCGTCGAAGGAGATGAAGAGGCCGCCGTCGTTGCCGCCGACGATGTGCTTGGGGTTCGACGGGTCCATCCACAGGTCGTGCCAGTCGCCGTGGGTAGCGCCGAAGCCGCCCACCTGCGCGAAGCTCTTGCCGCCGTCGTCGCTGGCGATGAGCGCGCCGTCGGTCTTGAAGAGGCGGTCGGGATTGCTCGGATCGATGATCAGGCGGGCGAAGTAGAACGGCCGCCAGATCATCCACTGGCTGTTGTCGCGCTTCTCCCAGCTCTTGCCGCCGTCGGCAGATCGCCAGAGCGCGGAGGCGGTGGACTCGACGAAGGCGTAGACGACGTCCGG
>DASRTX010000165.1:0-2393 GCA_035655715.1 Myxococcales bacterium
CCAGCAGCAGGGTCTCAGCGGCGTGACGCTGGACCGCGTGGTGGCGGCCAGCGGAGGAGAGAACCTCGGGCGTCCTCATCTCGCGCGCGTGCTCGTCGACTGCGGGCACGCGCAGAGCATCAAGGACGCCTTCGAGCGCTACCTCAAGACGCGCGGCGCGCTCTGGGTGGACCGCCGGCGCCTCGAGATGCCCGAGGCGCTGCAACTCGTCCACGACGCGGGCGGCACCGCCAGCGTGGCGCATCCGGGGGCCAACGGCATCTCGCGCCAGGAGCTCAAGGGGATGGCGGAGACCGGCCTGGACGCGGTGGAGGCCTGGCATCCGGAGCATCCGCCCAACCAGGCGGAGGCCTTCGTCAGCTGGGCCGCGGAGTTGGGGATGCTGGTCACGGCCGGCAGCGACTACCACGGTCCCGGCGTGCAACCCGACCGCAAGCTGGGCGACCGCTTCCTACCCCCAGAGCGATTCGCAGCCCTGGAGGAGCGGTCGAAGAGCCGCTACGTGAAGGCCTCGGACGCCCAGCGCAAGAGCGGCCCCCAGTAGATTCCCAGCGCGACGATGGGCACGGCCAGCGCCACCAGGACGCCGGTGTAGATGGCCGGCACTGGAAGCGGGCGGTCGTCCACCGCTTCCTCCAGGTACATCGCCTTGATGATGCGCGCGTAATAGAAGAGCGAGACGGCGCTGTTGAGCACGCCGATCACCGCCAGCAGCACGTACCAGAAGCCGCCGTGCTGCACCACCGCCGCGAAGACCAGGTACTTGCCGGCGAAGCCCGCGAAGGGCGGGATGCCGGTGAGGCTGAAGAGGAAGATGGCCAGCGCCAGCGCCGCGATGGGGGCCCTGCTGCCGAGCCCGCGGAAATCGTTCACCTGCTCGCCGCCGGTCACCCGTGAGACGGCGATCACCACCAGGAAGGCGCCCACGTTCATCAGCACGTAGACCATCAGGTAGACGAGGATGCTCTGCACGCCGGCGGTGCTGGCGGCGGCGAGGCCCATCAGGAGATAGCCGGCGTGCGCGATGGAGCTGTACGCGAGCATGCGCTTGACGTTGTCCTGCACGATGGCGGTGAGGTTTCCCAGCGTCATGGTGATGGCCGAGATGATGCCGATGATGGCCGGCCAGGGCAGCTCGGTGACGGGCTCGTAGCCGCCGCCCGCGGCATGCCGCTGGAAGGCCGCGAAGAAGAAGCGGATGGCCACGGCGAAACCCGCCGCCTTGGGGCCCACGCTGAGGAAGGCGGTGAAGGGTGTGGGCGCGCCCTCGTAGACGTCCGGGCACCACATGTGGAATGGAACGCTGGCGATCTTGTAGCCCACTCCGGCGAGCACGAAGATCACCGCCACCACCAGCGCGAGCTGGGCGGCGGGCTGCCCGCCGAAGGCGTGCGCCATGAAAAGGTGCGCGGTGACGTCGGCAAGCTGCGCGCCGATGCCGGTCGGCCCCACCACGCGGGTGGTGCCGAACAGGCCGTAGAGGATGCTGATGCCGTACAGCATCACGCCGCTGGCGACGCCGCCGTAGATCACGTACTTGAGCGCCGCCTCGTTGGCCTTGCGGTCGGCGCGGCGGAACGAGGTGAGCACGTAGCTGATCAGCGAGACGGTCTCGATGGAGAGGTAGACCATCAAGAGATCGGTCGAGCTGGCCATCAGGAACATGCCCAGCACCAGCGCGAAGAGCAGGGCGATGAACTCGCCCAGCCGCGTCGCCGACACCTGCGCGCTGCGGGGAACGATCAGGACCGTGAGCAAGGTCGCGGCGAGGAAGAGCCAGGCGAAGAAGACGCGCAGCGGGTCGTGCTGGATGAGCCCGCCGAACAGCGGCGTGCTGCCCGCGGGAAGGTTCGCCACCGCGACGGCGGTGGCCCCGATCCAGAAGAGGGCGCCCACCGTCAGCGCCGTCACTCGCCGCGGGCTCTTCCGCACCAGCAGATCTTGAAGAAAGGTCGCGATCACCGCGAGGGTGAGCACGCTTTCCGGCAGGAAGAATCGCAGCGACTGGATGTTGTCCATCGGCGCCTACTGCAGCGGAAGGATCAGGGTCCGCAGCGACCCTTCGATCAGGTTGATGATCGCGGCGGGATAGAAGCCGAAGAGGATGATCAGCGCGCCCAGCGGATACAGCGTGAGCCGCTCGCGCCAGTTCACGTCAGGCAGCGTGGCGTAGGCCGGGTTGAGCTTGCCCAGCATCATCCGCTGGATGGCCCAGAGATAGTAGGCGGCGGTGATGATCACGCTCAGCGCCGCGATGATGGTCATGGTCTGCCAGGTGGCGAGCGAGCCGAGGAACACGGTGAACTCGCTCACGAACCCGCAGAGCCCGGGCAGGCCCAGCGAGGCGAAGAAGGCCAGACCCAAGAGGCCAGCGTACTCGGGCACCTGCTTCG
>DASRTX010000166.1:0-12585 GCA_035655715.1 Myxococcales bacterium
CCCGCCACTGCGCGCGCCGGGTCTCTCCCAGCTTGCCGATCTCCTCGCCCGCGACGCGCAGGGAGCCGCTGGTGGGAGCATCGATGCCGGCGATCAGGTTGAGCAGCGTGGTCTTGCCCGAGCCCGACGGCCCCATCAGCGCCTCGAAGGCGCCCTCGGGCACGTCGAGGTCGATGCCGTCCAGGACGGTCACCTCCTGCCGGTCCCGGCGGTACACCTTGCGCAACCCGCGGATCTCGATGATGGCCCCGGCGAGGCGGGGCGCTGGCACGGTCTCGGCCATCACTGTTTCTCCTTGACGCGCATGCCGTCCATGAGGTCGGCCGGGGGCGAGCGCACCAGGCGCGTGCCCGGCGCCGGCCCCTTCTGCAGCGAGAGCAGATTCCCCAGCGCAGGTCCGGTGATGACGGGCGCCGTCTTGACCGACCCGTCCTGCTGCAGCACGAAGACCACCTTGCCGTCGCCGCGCGCAACCACCGCGTCGGGCGAGACCGCCGGCTTGGGGTCGGCCTTCTGCGCCGCCGCGTCCAGCTCCCGGGCCAGGAAGGTCACCTTGGAGCCCATGTCGGGCAGCACGTCCTTCATGTCGTCGACGAAGGCCACCTTCACCGTGACGGTGGCCTTGGCCCGATCGACGCGGGGCCGCACCTCCGCCACCCTGCCGCGGAACCGACGGTCGGGAAACGCGTCGAGGGCGATCTCCGCCGGCGTGCCGATGGCCAGCTTCGCCACCTGGGACTCCGAGACGTCGGCCTCTACTTGAAGGCTGGTGAAATCCGCCAGCGAGGCGATGCCGCCGTTGCCTGCGTTGCCGGCGCTGGTGAAGCCGAAGACGATCTCGCCGATGTCGGTGAGCTTCTGGGTGATGCGCCCCGCAAAAGGCGCGCGCACGTAGCAGTTGTCGAGGTTCACCCGCGCCACATCCACCCGCGCTCCCGCGGCGGCCACGTCGGCCTCGGCCGCTGCGAGCGCGGCCTTCGAGGCGCCCAGCCGCGCGGTGGCAGTGTCCAGAGCGGCGGGCGTGGAGACGCCCTTCTGCTGCACGATCTGCTCGCGTTCGAACTGCCGCTGCGCGTCGATCAGGTCCACCTCGGCCCGCTTCTGGCGCGCCTCGGCGGACTTGCGGTCGGCCTGCGCCTGCGCCAGCTGCGCGCGGTAGTCGGCGTCCTCCAGCACCGCGATCACCTGCCCCGCCTTCACCACCGTGCCGTCCTCGACGAAGATCTTCGCCACCCGGCCGCCGATGCGCGGCGAGATGTTGGCCTTGCGCTGTGGCACCACGTAGCCGGTGGCGACCAGGATCTGGGCGCCCTGGGCCGGCGTCACTACGGTGACGCTGGTGATCTCCACCTCGGGCGCGAAGAGCCTCGGCCCCAGCGTCTTCCAGGCGACGAAGGCGAGCGCGGCCAGCGCCAGGACCACCGCGGCGGGCATCAACCAGCCGGGCAGCGACGACTTCGCGGGCCCGCGATCGATGCGCAGGCTCTTGAGCTCGTCCGCCAGCGAGGGAGGAGGCGTCGCCATCAGCGGGTGTCTACCACAGGACGCCGCGCGACCGCGTCGCAGCCTTGACCCGCTCTGCCGCGTCTGGTACCCGCGCTCTCTTTCGAAGCTGGCGCGCCGGAGGCACCGCTGAGCGAGCAGACACAGGGCGGCGCGGCGCCGCGCAACGGGTCTCGCGAAGGCACGTTCGTCTTCCTTTCCCAGCTGCTCGACCGTCCGGTCCGGGGGCCCGCCGGAGAGCGGCTGGGGAAGCTGGTGGACTTCCTGGCCGACGCTTCCGACCCTTCCTACCCGCGCATCACCGCGCTGCGCGTGCGGGTGGCGCGCGGCGAGGTGCGCCGGGTGGAGTGGTCCGACGTGGCCGCCTGCGAGCCGTCGGGGACCAGGCTCGTACGGTCGCACGAGGCGCTGGGGCCGCTGCAGCTGCTCGGCAACGAGATCCCGCTGGCGCAGGACGTGCTGGACCGGCAGATCGTCGACACCGACGACGCAAAGGTGGAGCGGGTCAACGACCTGCACCTCTTGCGCGCGCGAGGCGAGCTGCGCGTTGCGCACGTGGACGTGGGCTTCCGCGGGCTGGTGCGGCGGATGGGATGGCAGGCCGGAGTGGATCTGCTGCTGCGCAGGTTCGCGCCGGAGAGCCGATTTCTCCGATCGGAGAAGTTCCTGCCCTGGAAGCACGTGCAGGCCTTCTCGGCGGGGAGCGCGCGGGTGCGGCTGGACCTGGCCCGGCGCGCGCTCGGGCAGGTGCATCCCAGCGACCTGGCCGAGATCCTCGAGGACCTGGACCGGCGCGAGCGCGCGGTCCTCTTCCGCGACCTGCCCGTGGCATCCGCCGCGGAGGCACTGGCGGAGACGGATCCCGAGCTGCAGCGCGAATTGCTCCGCATGGTTGAACCGGCGCGCGCCGCCGACATCGTGGAGGAGATGCAGCCCGACGCGGCGGCCGATCTCCTCGCCGAGCTGCCCAAGGAAGAGTCCGCCGAGATCCTCGCGGCCATGGAAGGGCCCGAGGCGCGCGAGGTGGAGCGACTCCTCACCTACGACGAGAACTCGGCGGGCGGCATGATGAACACCGAATACCTGCGCCTCTCTCCGGCCCTGACGGCGGAGCAGGCGATGCAGTCGGTGCGCGAGCAGGCGAAGGAGATCGCGCAGGTGCACGACTGCTTCGTGCTGCAGCGGGATCGCCGGCTTTTGGGCGTGGTCTCGCTGCGCGATCTGCTGTTGGCCGCGCCGGAGATGCCGGTGGACGCGCTGATGCACCCACATCCCGCGCCGCTCGCGCCCGACGACCCGCCGGCCCGCGTCGCCGAGCTGGCCGCCAAGTACAACCTCTTCTCGCTGCCGGTGGAAAAGGACGGCCGCATCCTCGGGGTGGTCACCGTCGACGACGTGCTCGAGAAGGTCCTGCATGGTTGACGTGCAAGCGCGGCCCACGCCGGCCGGAGGCGTGACCCGCCTGGCCAGGTCGCGCTGGGCGCGCATCGCCGCCGTCCTCGCGGTGGTGGGTCCCGGCATCATCACGGCCAACGTCGACAACGACGCCGGCGGCATCGCCACCTATTCGCAGGCGGGGGCGGACTTTGGCTATTCGCTGCTCTGGACGCTGATCCCCATCACCCTGGCGCTGATCCTGGTGCAGGAGATGACCGCGCGCATGGGCGTGGTCACCGGCAAGGGGCTCTCCGATCTCATCCGGGAGCGCTTCGGGGTCAAGGCCACCTTCTACGTCATGTTGGCGCTGGTGATCGCCAACCTGGGCAACACCATGGCCGAGTTCGCCGGCGTGGCTGAGGCGCTGCAGATCTTCGGCATCCCCCGACAGATCTCGGTCCCGCTGGTCGCGCTCTTCGTCTGGCTCCTGGTGCTCAAGGGCAGCGCGCGGGTGGTGGAGCGCGTCTTCCTGGCGGCCTGCATCTTCTACGTCGCGTACCTGGTTGCTGGCGTCCTGGCCAAGCCCGACTGGCCGCAGGTGGCGCTGGGCTCGTTCCGCCCCACGCTGGCGCTGACCGGCCCGGCGCTGACCATGGTGGTGACGCTGGTGGGCACCACCATCGCCCCCTGGATGCAGTTCTATCTCCAGTCCGCCATCGTGGAGAAAGGCGTCAACATCGAGGACTACCGGCTCTCCCGGCTGGACGTGGTGGTGGGCTGCATCGTCACCGACGTGGTGGCGTTCTTCATCGTGCTCGCCTGCGCTGCGACCGTCCATCGCAGCGGGGGACACATCGAGTCGGCCGCCGACGCCGCGGTGGCGCTGCGGCCGCTGGCCGGCAAGTGGGCCAGCGCGCTCTTCGCCTTCGGGCTCTTCAACGCCTCGCTGTTCGCCGCCAGCATCCTGCCGCTCTCCACCAGTTACTACGTCTGCGAGGCCTTCGGCTGGGAGAGCGGCATCGACAAGCGCCGCCACGACGCCCCGCAATTCTACTTCCTCTATGAAGCGATGATCGTGCTGGGCGCCGGCCTGGTGCTGATTCCTGGCGTGCCGCTCTTGAAGATCATGCTGCTCTCGCAGACCGCCAACGGCGTCCTGCTGCCCTTCATCCTGGTCTTCATGCTGCTCCTCGCCCAGGACGAGCGGCTGATGGGCCGCTACCGCAACGGCCGCTGGCTCAGCGCCTTCTCCTGGCTCACCGCGGCCATCCTCGTGGTTCTCACGGCCCTCATGCTCTGGTTCTCAGTGCACTGAAATTCGGGGACACGATACGTAATTCGTCCGATGCCTCGGACGAATTACGTATCGTGTCCCCGATTTCTAGTGGGCGAGGGGGACGCTCGGCGCCAAGGGCAGGGCGAAGCTCTGGCGGCGCAGCAGCAAGTCGCGGAACGCGCGGGCGTCCAGGGGCCGCGAGAACCAGTATCCCTGCGCCGACTGCACATGCAGCATCTGCAGTTGCTGCACCTGCGCCGGGTTCTCCACGCCCTCGGCGATCACCTCCATCGACAGCGCGTGCGAAAGGCTGACGATGGTGCGCACGATCTCCGCCTGCTTGGCCGATTGCTCGATGCGGGCCACGAAGCTGCGGTCGATCTTCAGCGTGTCGAAGCGGAAGTTGTGCAGGTAGCTCAGCGACGAGTAGCCGGTGCCGAAGTCGTCCAACAAGAGGTGCACGTTGAGGTTCTTGAGCTGCCCCAGCAGCACGGCGGCCGGCCCCGCGTGCTCCATGATCACGCTCTCGGTCACTTCCAGCCGCAGCCGCGGCGCGGGCAGGCCGCTCTCCGCCAGCGCGGCCCGCACCTCGTCCAGCAGCTCGGGACGCAGGAGCTGTCGCGCCGAGAGATTGACGCTCACCGACACGCCGGGCTGCCCGCGCGGGATGGCGTCGTTCCACGCCTTGGCGTCGGCGCAGGCGCGCATCAGCGCCCAGCTCCCCAGCGGCACGATCAGCCCCGTCTCCTCCGCGCTGGGGATGAAGTCGTTGGGCGGGATGGTGCCGCGGGTGGGGTGGTCCCAGACCACCAGCGCCTCGCAGCCGGAGATCTGACCCGAGTAGAGCGAGACGATGGGCTGGTAGCGCAGGCGCAGCTCGCCGCGCTCGATGCCGCGCCGCAGGTCGGTCTCGAGCTGCAGCCGGGCGCGGGCATGCGCGTGCATCGCCGGCTGGAAGACCGCGTGCCGCGCGCGCCCCTGATCCTTGGCGCGATACATGGCGGTGTCGGCGTCGCGCAGCACCTCCTCGGGCCGCGCGTAGCTGGGCGCGCCCGCCGCCACGCCGATGGAGGCGCTGACGAACACCTCGGTGCCGTCGAGGTCGAAGGCCGCGGAGAGCGCCTCCTGCACGCGCTCGGCGGTGCGCAGCGGCTCGTCGCGGTCGGCAAAGTCTTCCAGCAGGAGCGCGAACTCGTCGCCGCCCAGCCGCGCCACCGTGTCGCCCGGCCGGGCGCAACGCTGCAGCCTGCGCGCCACCTGCACCAGCAGCACGTCGCCCTGGGTGTGCCCCAGGCTGTCGTTGACGGTCTTGAACCGATCGACGTCTAGGAAGAGCACGGCGAACCGGAAATCCTCACGCCGCCGCGAGAACGCCATCGCCTGGCCCAGGCGGTCGAGGAACAACGCGCGGTTGGGCAGCCCGGTGAGGCCGTCGTGGAGCGCGTCGTGGAGCAGCTTCTCCTCGGCGGTCTTGCGGGCGGTGATGTCGGTCTGCGATCCGGCCAGCCGGTAGGCCTTGCCGGCGGCGTCGCGCACCGCCGCGCCGCGCACCAGCATCCAGCGCCAGCTCCCGTCCACGTGGCGCACGCGATGCTCGGACTCGAGGTGCGGGGTACGCCCTTCCAGGTGCAGCCCCAGGTCGCCGGTGAGGCCCTGCCGGTCGTCGGGATGTACGCGGTTGAACCAATCGTCGGGCGAGTCGCCCATCTCGCCGTCCGCGATCCCCAGCTGCTGCTTCCAGCGCGGGGAGAAGAAGATGCGGCGGTTGGGCAGGTCCCAGTCCCAGAGGCCGTCGTTGCTGCCCTGCGCGGCGAGCGCATACCGCTCCTCGCTCTCCCGCAGCGCCTGGGCGGTCTTCTGCCGCTCGGTCACGTCGCGGGCGATGCCCTGGACCGCCACGGGCATGTGGCCGCGGTGCACCATGCGGCTCTTCAGCTCCAGGGGAACGCGCTTTCCCTCGCGGGTGAGGATCTCGACCTCGAAAGTCCGCATCTCGCCGGTGAGGTTCTTCTCCAGCGCCGCGCGGTATTCCGGGGCGACCAGGTCCCAGATGCGCATGCGCAGCACCTCGTCCCGCGAGTAGCCGGTGATCCGCTCGCAGGCGCGGTTCACCCAGGTGAACCGCCCATCGAGGTCGTGGGCGTAGATGATGTCGCTGGCGTTCTCCACCAGCTCCCGGCAGGTCCAGTCCTCCACGTAGTCTCGATCGTAGCCACGCGGCAGCGCGCTGGAAAGGAAAGGATGGTAGAGAGCGCTGGAAATGGACCAAGGCACTCCCGCTGGACGGGCGGTGCCCCGCACGGCCGCCAGGCGGGCGTGCAGCCGGCCGCCTGCGCCTGCGGGAGAAGCCACGGATGATGAAGGAGTGGTTCACTTTCAGTCTTCTCTCGCTCTCGGCCATCTTCTTCGTGGTGGACCCCATGGGCGTCATCCCCGTCTTCATGGCGATGACGCGCAACGATCCGCCGGAGAAGCGGCGGCGGATGGCACGGCGGGCTTCGGTGACAGCCTTCTTCGTCCTCAGCACCTTCGCGGTGGCGGGAACGCTCATCTTCCGCGTCTTCGGGGTGACGTTGGGCGCTTTCAAGGTGGCCGGAGGAGTGCTGCTGCTGCTCACCTCCATCGAGATGCTGCGGGCGCAGCAGCAGCGGACCAGGACCTCCCCCGAGGAGGAGCAGGAAGGCGCCGAGAAGGAGGACGTGGCCATCTTTCCGCTCGCCATCCCGCTGCTCGCCGGGCCCGGCTCCATCGCCACCGTCACCGCCTTGATGGGGCGGGCGGGGCGCATCCTCTTCGCCGTGCCGGTGGTGATCTCCATCGCGCTCACCTGCCTGGCGAGCTACGCGATGCTCGTCGCCGCCGAGCGCATCTCGCGCCTGCTCGGCGTCACCGGCCTCAGCGTCATCAACCGCGTCATCGGGCTGATCATCGGCGCCATCGCGGTGCAGTTCATGTTCGACGGGTTGCGCGACACCTTCCCGGGGCTGTCCGGGTGAAGCGGACGCTCTTGGCCCTGCTCTGTTCCGGGTGCGCGCTGCCGGTGGTGAGCGCCGGCACCTTCCTGCCCGCCGGCGACCTCAAGCCCGGCGAGTTCCACGCCAGCGCCTCCATGGAAGCCGGCCGCGTCCTGGCGGGCCCCGCCGACGTGCGCGACCTCCCCGCCACACCGCCGGAAGCGCAGCAGTACGACGTCTCCACCTGGGTGGCCTCGGATCTCTCCCTGCGGTACCAGGTGCTCAAGACGCTGGCCCTCGAGGCGCAGCTGAAGCTCACCAACCCCATCGTGCCCTTCATTCCCGCGCTGGTGGGCGGCGCGCTGGGCGTCCGCGTGCGGCTGCTCGACCACGCGCCCGACGGAGGATTCGCGGTGGAGATCGGCGCGCGCGCCGTCGGGGTCAGCGTGCAGCAGCGCATCGACCGCAGCGCCAGCGGCCGCTCGCAGACCGACCTCTGGGACTATCGTTCGCTGGGGTTGGAGGTGCCGCTGATCGCCACCTACCGCGTGAACCCGCTCTTCGCGGTCACCGCCTCGCCCTTCCTGCGGGCATACTGGATCCGCGCCTGGCACACCATCATCTCCGGTCTCAGCGAGTCGCAGGCCGCGCTGCAATGGTCGCCGGTGCTCTCGGCGGGGATCGGCGCTGCGGCCGCCTTCGATCTCGGTCCGCTGGAGCTGTCGCCCGGCGTCGCCCTGGAGCTCGCCACCAAGCCCGGCCCCAACGCGGCCACCCACTTCCTCTTCGAGCCCGGCATCTCGGTGGGGACCCGCTTTTGAGCTGGGTAGCCACCGCCGTCGAGTACGTGATCTTCTGGCTGCTCTTGCCGTTCCTGCTCCTGCACCCCCGCGTGCGACAAGGAATCCGGCTGCGACTCGGGCTCTACGACGGAGTCGCCATGCCGCCGCCGGGGCCGCGCGTCTGGCTGCACGGCGCCTCGGCAGGAGACGTGCTGGGGCTGGTGCCCATCGTCCGCGAGCTGAAGGCGCTGCGCCCCGAGGTGCGGGTGATCGTCTCCGCCATCACCGACTCCGGCGCCTCGATGGCGCGGCAGAAGCTGGTGGCGCAGGGGCTCGCCGAGGTGGTCACGTTCCTGCCCTACGATCTGCCCGGCGCGTGCCGGCGCGCGCTCGCCGCGGTGCGGCCCGACGTCCTGGTGCTGGAGTACACCGAGCTCTGGCCCCAGCTGGTGCACGCCGCGGCAAACGCCGGAGTCCGCATCGCCCTCACCAACGGCCGGCTCGGCCCGCGCAACGTCTCGCGGTACGAGCTGCTCTTCCGCTTGACCGGAAACCTGCTCGAGCGATTCGACATCCTCATGATGCGCGCCGAGGAGGAGGCAGAGCGGGCGCTGTTGCTGGGCGCTCCGCCCGACCGCGTGCACGTGACCGGCAACACCAAGTTCGACGCGCTGGCGGTGAGCGTGCCCGCAAGCGAAGACGCGGCGCTGCGCGAGGCGCTGGCGCTTCGCGGCGAGCGGCTCTGGGTCTGCGGCTCCACGCACGAAGGCGAAGAGGCGGGCCTCCTGCGCGTCTTTTCCGTCCTGCGGCGAGAGCATCCGGACCTGCGCCTCCTCATCGCGCCCCGCTACATCGAGCGCGCGCAGCGCGTGCTGGCCTTGGCGCGGTCGATGGACCTGGGCGTGCGCCTCCGATCCGAGGCCGGTGGCGCGGAGCCTGTGATTGTGCTCGACACCATCGGCGAGCTGGTGCGGGCCTACCAGCTGGCGACGGTGGTCTTCGTCGGCGGCAGCTTCGGCCGCCGCGGCGGCCAGAACATCCTCGAGCCGGCGGCGTGCGGCAAGCCGGTGCTGTTCGGGCCGCGGATGGAGAACTTCCAGGACAGCGTCCAGGTGCTGGTGGGGCGGGGCGGCCTTCAAGTCAAGGACCCCACGGCGCTGCTGCGGCTGCTGCGCGACCTCCTGGCCCGCCCCGACGAGCTGCAGAAGCTGGGCGAGCTGGCGCGCGAGGCGGTCTCGTCGGTGCGGGGCGCCTCGGTGCGCGACGCGCGCCTGATCGCGGAGCTGATTCCGTGATCTTCTGGTGGCGGCGCAGCCCGCCGGCCTGGTCGATCTTGCTTGCTCCCGCCTCCGCCGCCTGGCGCGCCGGGACGGCGTTGCATCGCGCGGCGGCGCGGCCGGTGAAAGCGCCTGTTCCGGTGATCTCGGTGGGCAACCTGACCGTGGGCGGCGCCGGCAAGACGCCGGTCACCCTGGAGCTGGCCGCGCGGCTTTCGCGCCGCGGCCGCACACCGGCTGTCCTCAGCCGCGGCTACGGGCGCCGATCGCGCGCGGAGCTTCGAGTGCAGCCAGACTCACCCCTGGAGGACGCCGGCGACGAGCCGCTCTTGATGGCGCGGCGCGGCCTCCGGGTGTTCGTCGGCCCGCGCCGCGCGGCGCTGGCCGCGAGCGCGGTTGCGGAGGGCGCCGACGTGCTCCTGCTGGACGACGGTCTGCAGCACCACGGCCTCGCCCGCGACCTCGACGTGATCGTGCTGGATGCCTCCAACGCCTTCGGCAACGGCTCGCTGCTGCCGCGCGGGCCGCTTCGCGAGCTGCCCTCCGCGCTGGAGCGCGTGCAGCGCGGGATCCTTTGGTTGACCCGGTGCGACCTGCCCCGCGACCCGCGGGTGGACGGGCTGCGCCGCTTTCCGGTGGTGGAGAGCGCCTTCCAGGCGCGGGTGGAGCTGCGTGGCCGCCGCGTATTCCTCTTCGCCGGCATCGCCCGCCCCGACAGCTTCGCCGAGACGGTGCGCGGCCTGGGCGCGGAGGTGGTGGGGGCGCGCTGGTTCCGCGACCACCACGCCTTCACGCCAGCCGAGCTGTCGGCGCTGCGCTCCCAGGCCAAAGGCGCCCTGCTGGTGACCACCGAGAAGGATCTGGCGCGCATCGAGCGGCCGGAGGGAATCGTCGCGGTGCCGGTGGAGCTGCGCATCCTCAGCGGCGAGGACGCGCTGGAGCGCGCGCTCGGTGAAGTGCTGTGAGGCGGCTGGTCCTCCACCTGGGCGAGCTGCTGGGCCGGCTGGCCTGGCTCCTGGGCATCCGGCGCGCGGTCGCGCTCGACGGACTGCGGCGCGCTTTCCCTGAACTGGGAGAGGACCGTCGCCGCGCCATCGGGCGCGCCTCGTACGTGCAACTCGGCCGCAGCCTCGCGGAGATCGTGATGCCCTTGCCCGAATCGGAGCTGGACCGGGCGGTCCGTTTCGAGGGCTGGGAGCTCGTCGACAGTGGCCTCGCCCAGGGAAGGGGCGTGGTCTGCGCCATCGCGCACTTCGGGAACTTCGAGCTGCTGGCGCGCATGGGCCCGCGCCGCGGAGTCAAGCTGTCGGTGATCTCGCGCAACCTGGGCGACGCGTTCGGCCGCTGGTTGATGAAAGCCCGCTCGTCGAGCGG
Organism: Myxococcales bacterium; assembly: GCA_035655715.1. Taxonomy (GTDB): domain Bacteria; phylum Myxococcota; class Myxococcia; order Myxococcales; family 40CM-4-68-19; genus 40CM-4-68-19. Next base: position 10,544 of record DASRTX010000166.1, read on the forward strand.
TGTGCACAACCTGCCCGATCGCGGCTCGTCGCGCGAGGCGTTGGCCGCGCTGCGCCGCGGAGAGGTGCTGGCCATCGCGGTGGACCAGAACATGCGCCCGAGCCGCGGCATCTTCGTGGACTTCTTCGGCGACAAGGCCTGCACCACGCCGGCGGCGGCCGTGTTCGCGCTGCGGGCCGGCGCGCCCCTGATCGCCGCTTTCCCCGTGAGGCAGCCAGACGGGACGCACTTCGTGCGCATCCGCGGGCCGTTCACGACCACGATGAGCGGGCATGCGGCGGTCGTGGACCTCACGCAGCAAGTGACCCGCGCGGTCGAGGAGGAGGTCCGCGCGGCACCCGACCATTGGTTCTGGGTACACAGGCGATGGAAGACGCGGCCGGTTTGAGGGAACCGGCCCGGGTTTGGGTTAGGTTCAGGGGAGATGCGTGTCCGAGGGATGGCCGGGATGAATCGGGAGCTCGAGCAGTTGCTGGCGCGATTTTCCAAGGCGCGGGTCGCGGTGGTGGGCGATCTCGTCGCCGACGAGTTCGTCTACGGCGAGACCGACCGCATCAGCCGCGAGGCGCCGGTGCTGATCGTGCGCTACGAGTCGGCCGAGCTGAAGGCGGGCTGTGGCGCCAACGCCATCATGAACCTCTGCGCGTTGGGTGCGCGGGTGCAGGCGGTGGGGCTGCTGGGCAGCGACGAGATCGGCCGGCGGCTGCGCACCCTGCTGCGCGATGCGGGTGCCGACGACTCCGGGGTGCTCTCGGTGGACGGACCCACTTCCACCAAGACGCGGGTGCTGGCCGGCGGCAAGAACACGCGGCGCCAGCAGATGCTGCGCATCGACCGCGACGGCCCTCCCGCGCCGGTTCCGGCGCTGGCGCAGAAGCTGATCAAGGCGTTGGCGCAGTCGGCGGCCAGGGCGGACGCCATCCTCGTCTCCGACTACGGCCTGGGCCTGCTCTCGCCCGCGCTGGTGGACGCGGTGAAGTCGCTGGCAGCGCAGGGCAAGACCGTCTGCGTGGATGCGCGCTACGGCGTCGGCCGGTACCGCGGCGTGACGCTGGCCAAGCCCAACGAGGTGGAGCTGGAGCAGGCGGTGGGCCGCGCCATCGGCGACGATCCGGTGGCGCTGGAAGAGGCCGGCCGCGAGCTGCTCAAGTCGCTTCGCGTGGAGGCGCTCCTGGTCACGCGCGGCCGCAGCGGCATGGCGCTGCTCCGCCCGGGCGCGCCCACCGCGCTCGTTTCGGTCCACGGATCTGCCGACGCCGTGGACGTGACCGGCGCCGGCGACACGGTGATGGCAGCCACTACCGTGGCGCTGGCAGCGGGAGCGGAGCCGGTGCAGGCGATGCGGATCGCCAACGTGGCCGGCGCGCTCAAGGTGCAGAAGCCCGGCACGGTGCCGGTGACGGCCGCGGAGCTGCGCGCCGAGCTGAAGCGCGCCGAGGTGGCGCAGCCCACGCTCTTGGTGCAGCCGCGCGCGGCGTCGCGGGGGCGGAGGTGATCGTCTCACTGGAGCAGGCCGCCGCGGAGGGGCGGCTGGCGCGCGGCCGCGGGCGGATGGTGGCAGTGGCCAACGGCGCCTTCGATCTGCTGCACGTGGGCCATGTCCGGTACCTGCTCGGCGCCAGGCAGGCGGCCGGCGACGGCCTGTTGATCGTCGGCGTGAACAGCGACTCTTCGGTGCGGACCTCGAAAGGCCCGCGGCGGCCCCTGTTGCCCGAGCGCGAACGCGCCGAGCTGGTGGATGCGGTGAAGGGCGTGGATCTGGTGGTGCTCTTCGAGGAACAGACGGCGGAGGCCCTGCTCTCGGCGTTGCGGCCGGACCTGCACGTGAAAGGGACCGACTACACGCCCGAGACCGTGCCGGAGCGGGCGCTGGTGGCGAGCTGGGGCGGCCGCACCGTGATCGCCGGAGACCCCAAGGACCACTCCACCACCGCGCTCCTGGAAAGGCTCAAGAAGCTGCTGTGACGCGGCTCTCCGCCACCATCATCGCGCAGGACGAGGAGCGCGATCTGCCGGACTGCATCGCCTCGGTGCGCGGCTTC
>DASRTX010000167.1:0-2439 GCA_035655715.1 Myxococcales bacterium
CGGCGCTTCTCGGGCGCCGAGTCGCAGCGGGTCCGCCGTGGCGAGCTGGTGGTCTCCGTCCACCTGCCGGGGCTGGTCGCGTTGCGCGCCTGGGCGGCGGGCGCGACCGGCGCGGTGTGCGCCGCCCCGCGCGAGGACTCCACCGGCACGGCGCTGCTCACCGCGCTGGCGGTGCCGCTGGTGGCGGGCGTGCGCCAGATCTTCGAGGCGGTCTCCCAGGGCGATCGGGTCGCGCTGGACAGCGACGCCGGCGAGGTGATCGTGAACCCCAGCGCCGCGCAAGCCGCTGCGTGGAAGGGGCGCTGAGTGCTCGGCGGGCTCTACGGCCAGCCGCTGGCGCTGCTCACCGATTTCTACCAGCTGAGCATGGCGGCCGCGGCCTGGAAGGCGGGCATCGAGGATCGCGAGGCCGTCTTCCACCTGCTCTTCCGGCGGGCGCCGTTCGCGGGAGGGTTCACCATCGCCGCCGGCCTGGGCACGGCCATCGAATACCTGCGCGATCTGCGCTTCACCGATGCCGACCTCTCCTACCTCGCGGAGCTGCGGGCGGAGTCCGGAGAGCCGATGTTCGAGGCGAAGTTCCTCGAGCACCTGCGCACGCTCGATCTGACGGTAGAGCTCGACGCCGTGCCGGAGGGGACGGCCGTCTTCCCCCAGGAGCCGTTGCTGCGCGTCCGCGGGCCGGTGGTGCCCTGCATGCTGCTGGAGACGCCGCTTTTGGCGCTGATCAACTTCCAGACGCTGATCGCCACCAAGGCCGCCCGGGTCTGCCTCGCGGCGGAAGGCGATCCGGTGCTGGAGTTCGGGCTTCGGCGCGCCCAGGGCGTGGACGGGGCCATCTCGGCGGCGCGGGCGGCGTACATCGGAGGGGTGGCGGCGACCTCCGACGTACTGGCGGGCAAGCTGCTGGGCATCCCGGTGCGCGGCACGCACGCCCACTCCTGGGTCATGCTCTTCGACTCGGAGCGCGAGGCGTTCGACACCTACGCGAAGGCCATGCCCCACAACGTGGTGCTGCTGGTGGACACCTACGACTCGCTGCAGGGCGTGCGCAGCGCCATCGAGTCGGGAAAGTGGCTCCGCGCGCACGGACGCGAGCTGGCCGGCATCCGCCTCGACTCCGGCGACCTGGCCTGGCTCTCCATCGAGGCGCGCAAGCTGCTCGACGCGGCGGGCTTCACCGGGACGGTGATCTATGCCTCCAACGAGCTGGACGAGGAGGTGATCGTCAGCCTCAAGCAGCAGGGGGCGCGCATCGGCGCCTGGGGCGTGGGCACGCGGCTGGTCACCGGCGCCGACGACGCGGCGCTGGGCGGCGTCTACAAGCTCTCGGCGGTGCGAAGGCGCGGCGGGCCCTGGAAGCCGCGCATCAAGCTCTCGGAGCAGAGCGCGAAGATCTCGGTTCCCGGCATCCTGCAAATCCGTAGATATCTGGCGGGAGACGAGTTCGCCGGCGACCTCATCTACGACGTGGGGGACCCGGGGCCCTCGCGCACCCTGGTGGACATGCTGGACGTGACCCGACGCAAGACGGTGGCCGACGGCGTGCCGCACGAGGATCTGCTGGTGCCCGTCCTGCGCGGCGGGGAGCTGGTCTACACGCCGCCGCCGTTAGCCGAATCCCGCGCGCGCACGCGCCACCAGCTCTCGCGCCTGCACCCGGGCATCAAGCGGTTCGTCAACCCGCACCAGTATCCGGTGGGGCTGGACTCCGCGCTCCACGAGCGGCGCATGCGGATGATCCTCGAGGCGCGGGGAGAATGATCTTCGCAACCGGCGCGTACGCGGAGCTGGCAGGGCAGGTCGCGGAGCGCGCGCGCGTCCCCGCGGGCGAGGTGGAGACGCGCCTCTTCGCCGACGGCGAGCGGTACCTGCGCCTCGCCTCCGACCCTGCGGGCCGCGACGCCGTGGTGCTGGGCGGGACCCTGACCGAGGCCGACACGCTGGAGATCTACGACCTGGCCTGCGGGGTGGTGGAGGCGGGAGCGCGCAGCCTCACGCTGCTGATCCCGTACTTCGGCTACGCCACCATGGAGCGCGCCACCCGGGCGCGCGAGGTGGTCACCGCCAAGACGCGGGCGCGGCTCCTCTCCAGCATTCCGGTGCCGGGCTCCGGCAGCCGCGTGCTGCTCCTCGACCTGCACACCGAAGGGATTCCCTTCTACTTCGAGGGCGCGCTGCGGCCGGTGAGCCTCTCCGCGGCTCCGGTGGTGCTCGACGCCTTGAAGCGGCTGGGGGCGGAGGTGGTGGCCTGCACCGACGCTGGCCGCGCCAAGTGGGTGGAGCGGTTCGCCAACGAGCTGGGCGTCTCCGCGGCCTTCGTCTTCAAGCGACGCTCCGGGCAAGAGACCGAGGTCACCGCCGTCTCGGCGCAGGTCTCGGGCAAGCGCGTGGTCATCTACGACGACATCATCCGCAGCGGCGGGTCGCTGCTGGCCG